>JAFYUG010000151.1 GCA_017558545.1 Oscillospiraceae bacterium
CGCAAAGGCTCTGCAAAATACCAACGGAGGCGGAGGAGGACTGGATGATGGCGGTGAGCACAGCGCCGAAGAGTATGCCCAAAAGGGGATTGGAGAAGGAAACCATAAGATCAGCGAACCATGCCTCGGTTTTGAGAAAGCTCATGGAGGAGCTCATCATATCCATGCCGCTCATAAGAGCCATGAAGCCCAGCATAATGGTGCCTATGCCCTTGCGTTTTTCGGATGCACCCATATAGAGGATAATGCCGGCGATAGCTATGAGAGGGGCCAAAGTGGAGGGCTTGAACATCTTGATAAGGAAGCTGTCACCCTGCAAGCCGGAGAGGGAGAGAATCCACGCGGTTACGGTTGTTCCTATATTGGAGCCCATAATCACGCCAACGGCCTGCTTGAGGCTCATGATGCCTGAGTTGACGAAGCCCACCACCATAACGGTGGTAGCGGAAGAGGACTGGATAACGGCGGTAACGCCCAGACCCAGCAGAAAGCCCTTGAAGACGTTGGAGCTCATTTTGGCCAGAATGGTCTGCAATTTGCCGCCGGCCTGACGCTCAAGAGCCTTGCCCATAATGTCCATGCCAAAGAGGAAAAGGGCAAGGCCGCCCAGAAGGGAAATGATTTTGAAAATATAAACTGTCATTATTAAAACTCCTTTTAGAGGTATAGTTTTGCTCAACGGTCTATATTTTAATAATCCCGCCCGACCAATACCATAGAGGCCATGAAAAGGAAAAGTAAAATCTATGTAAAAAACCCATCTCCGCAACTTTTTGCGGAGATGGGTTTTTTGCCTAAAACTTAACTTCTATACTTGTGCCCTTTCCGGGGGTGCTTTCAAGGGAAATAGTGGCCTTATGATAGGCCGCGGCGTGCTTGACTATGGATAGGCCAAGACCTGTGCCGCCGGAGAGCTTGGAGTGGCTTTTGTCCACACGGTAAAAGCGCTCAAAAACTCTCTCCCTGTGCTCGGGGGCAATGCCTATGCCGGTGTCGCTGACAGTTATGCTGCGCTGAGCAAGGCTTATGCTGAGCTTGCCGCCGGGGAGATTATACTTTATGCCATTATCGCAAAGATTGTATAGTAGCTCCTGCAAAAGTCTTCTGACACCCTGAACTTTAAAGCTCTCGCCGGAGATTACTATTTCCACATTCTTTTCCTCGGCGCTGGGTAGCAAAATTGCCTTCACATCCTCAGCGAGAGCGAGCATATCCACTTCCTCCGTGGGAAGGGCCACACCTTCGTCCAACTGGGAAAGGCGCAGAATATCCTCCACAAGAGCAACAAGGCGGGCGGCTTCCCGACGGATATGGCCGATAAAGCGGGGGCTATCCTCGGCTTTCACCATGCCGCTTTCCAAAAGCTCCGCGCTGCCGATTATGCCCTGAAGAGGCGTTTTAAGCTCGTGGGAGACGTTGGCGGAAAATTCTCTTCGCATCTGCTCGGCGTTAAGCTGCTCCGTAATATCAAAGGCCAGCATAACGGCACCTATGGTGGTGCCCTCCGACTGAATGCGGCTGAGATCAAGCTGGTATTCCCTGCCACCGTGGGAATAGCGAAGATAGCCTCGCCCTTTGTCCAGAGCGTTGTTGAGAGCATCCCGCATTGATGCAGAGCGGTCAAGAGTCAAGAAGCTTTTGCCCAGACAGTTATCTTCGACATCAAAGAGCTTTTTGGCAGCGGGATTAATGGAGAGCACCGTGCCCTCATGGCTGAGCAGCACCAGTCCCTCCTGCATATTGTCCGTTATCTGCTGGAATTCGTCAGTTTTACGGCGGAGAGTTTCCATTTGCTCGGAAATTTGTATGTGCTGGCGGTGAATTCTCCGCAAAAGGGGAGAAATTTCCTCGTAAGCCTTGTTTTTCAAAGGCTGCTCCAAGTCCAGATTGTTGAGAGGCTCAACAATCTTTTTGGCCATTCTTCCCGCAAGAACACCTGAGAGAGCTATTGCCAAAATGGCAATGAGGGCAATGGGGAATATCATGCCCATCATCAGCGCCCATGCGCTTTGCTGGTTTGTGGAAATTCGCAAAACCGTGCCGTCGCTAAGGCGTTTGGCCTCGTAGAAGGTTTGTTCTGTCAAAGTGGAAGAATTTCTGACGGCGCTGCCCTCCCCAAGGCTGAAGGCCTCCATAATCTCCTCACGGTTTGAATGGTTTTCCATGGTGGACTGGTCAACCTGAGTGTCGAAAAGCACTGTGCCGTCAAGGTCTATCCATGTAACGCGAAAGCGGCTTGCTTCCACATTTTCCAAAAAGGAGTTTCCGTATTGCTCCGTGGCCGTGGCGGCAAGGCTCAGCTCATCTTTCAACTGCTGCACCCGCACAGAGGAAAAGTGCCGCAGCAGCACGCCCATGGTGACGCCGAGAGAGCAAATGAGCACCACTGCGGCCACAAGAACTGTGGAGCGGAATATTCTACTTGTCATAGCCTGCCTCCAAACGATAACCAACATTGCGGAGGGTTTCTATGGCTGCGCCATACTTTCCAAGTTTTTGGCGAAGAGTGCGTATATGCATGTCAACAGTGCGGCTTTCACCCATGAAGTCTGTGTTCCAGATGCTGGATAGAAGCTGCTCTCTTGTGAAGGCCACGCCGGGGTTGGAGAGGAAGAGGTGAAGCAACTCATATTCCTTGTAGGTGAGGCTAAGGCGCCGGCCGTCTATGGCAACAGTATGCTCCTCGGTGTTGAGAGTGAGTCCGCCCAGCTTCAACAGGTGGCTGTCATCATTTCTCTTGCAGCGGCGCAGCACGGCTTTGACACGGGAAACAAGCTCCATTATGCCAAAGGGCTTCACCAGATAGTCATCCGCGCCAAGGTCAAGGCTTTGCACCTTGTCGTACTCAGATCCCTTTGCGGTGGCCATGATAACGGGGATATTCTCAAACTCGCGTTTTGCGCGCATTCTTTTCAAAAGCTCAATTCCGTCTATGCCGGGGAGCATCACATCCAGTATGACGAGGTCGGGAGTCTCTGTTTTGAGGGCCTCCCAAAAGGAAGTGCCGTCCTCGAAGCCTCTGGCCTCAAAAAGCATGGACGTGAGTGCATATACTTCTATGTCGCGGATGCCGGGGTCATCCTCCACGCACCAAATCATGCCCTTGTTCTCCTTTGCATTGCTTAGTTACTCTCAATTTATGATAAAAAGTGGGTAAAATCAAGGACTTTACAAACATTTTACAATGAAAACGGCTTCCCCCTTTGCGGAGAAGCCGTTCAGACTGCAATATTTTACTCCTCCGTAGGCACCTTGCTTGCCACGATGGGCGTTCTCCGCCATTTTCCGGAGAAGCAATAGATAAGACCAATAAGGAAGGGAGTGTAGGAGGCGAAGGCGTTGCCGTACCAAAGACCCATAATGCCCTTGTTAAACACAAAGGCCAGCAGGAAGGGCAGACCAAGGTGAGCCACAAGGCCGTCCATAAAGGCCAAAAACAGATTCATTCTGGGGTTGCCGGAGCCGTTAATAAGTCCGTTCATGGGGGAGCGGAAGGAGCTGGAGTAAACCAGCAGCACGGCAACGGGCAGGAAGGTGGGCACCATGGCCAAAACCTCGGCGTCGGAGGTGAAGATGCCGAAAACGAGATTGGGGAAAAGCATCATCATACTTGCCCACAGGGAGGCGATGGTAACGGCGATAATGCCGGAAATCACCGTGGCCTTCATAACGCGCTTATGCTTTCCTGCGCCAAGGCACTGGCCTATCATGGAGGAGGCGGAGGTGCTGACGGCGGAGGAGAAGGTTTGGCTGATGCTGCTGAGCTTGTTGCCTATGCCGGTGATGGAGATAATGACAACGCCGTAGACATTAATCCAGCTGGCTACCAAAATCATAACAAACTGTATGGAGCCGCCCTGCAAGGCAAGGGGCATACCCAGCTTAATGAGAAGCTTAAGCTTATCGGGCCTGATGGCGAAGAAGCCGCGGGTATAATTGAAGCCCAGACGCTCTCGGTTGCGATACATGAAAATAACGGAGATGACAAAGCTGAGAACCTGAGAAATAACCGTTGCAAAGCCGGCTCCGAAAACCCCCATCTTGAGGAAAACAACGAAAACTATGTCCAAAACCACATTGGTAACGGAGGCTATGGCCACGAAGAGGAAGGGGTGGAAGGAGTCGCCTATGCCGCGGAGGGTGGCGCTTATGGAGTTATAGCCATAGGAGAAGAAAAATCCGGCGGCGCAGGTGAGAAGATAGGTTCTTGCCTCGGGCTGAACCTCGGGGGGAACATTCACGCCTCTGATGATGGCTCCGTGCAGGCTCACCACCACAGCGGTGACAAACAGTGCGAACACAAGGAGGAAGGAGAAAAGTGTTCCAACAAATTCCTCGGTTTTCTTGTGGAGCTTGGCGCCTGTATACTGGGCAATGATAATCTGTCCGCCGTTGGATAGACCCATGGCCACAAAGGTGGTGAGGGTCATAATTTCACCCATAACGGAAACGGCGGCAAGGCCGGTTTTGCCCACAAAATGGCCAACTATGGCCATGTCCGTTATGCCGTAAACCAGCTGCATAACGTTGGAGAGGAAAAGGGGTGCTATATATGATATAAGCAGACGGGCGATGTTGCCCTCTGTTAGATCTCTTGTTAATGATTTTTTGTTCATGGCATTCAAGGGGCAGAGCGGCTCAAAAAAGCTTGAGCCGCTCATCAGTTCAATCAAAATCTTCCTATGTTGTTGGCAATTTCAAAGGCGGTGTTGGTTGCGTTCTGAATGGTGCGGGGAGCAACGCAGTCGCCAATCATGTAAAATTCGGGAGCGCAGAAGCCAAGAGCCAAGGCCTCTTCGCGGAGGGGAACCTGACCGAGAGCATGGATAACGGTGTCGGCCTCGAAGAATACTTCGCCCTCGGGGCCCATGCACTTGACGCCGTTTTCGGCGATTTCAAGAGCCTTGGTGTTGAGATTTACTTCAACCTTGCGCTTTTCAAGCTCTATCATAAGGCCTTCGGCGTGGAGGAAGTTGCCGCCGTCGTTAATCTGGGGCATCATTTCCACAACGCTGACCTCCCGGCCGAGAGAGCCAAGATATGCGGCAAGCTCAAGACCTACCAAGCCTGCGCCAAGGATAACAACCTTCTTGCCGATTTCCTCAACATGGGTATAGGCATATTCGCTGACCAAAACGCCCTCTCTGTCTATGCCGGGGATGGGAGGAACAAGTGGGTTGGTGCCCAAAGAGGCAATGATGACATCTGCGCCCACTTCGTTGGCGTAGTCGGCGTCAACGGCGGTGTTCATGCGCAGGTCAATGTCGCTGTTGGCAATTCTGCGGCGCTGATACTGGATGTATCTATCCAGATTGCGCTTGAAGGGAACATTCTTTTCGCAGAGAATCTTGCCGCCCAGCTCGCCGGTCTTTTCGCAGAGGATAACCTCGTGGCCTCTCTTGGCGCAGGTGATGGCAGCTTCCATGCCGCCTATGCCGCCGCCAACAACCAAAACGCGCTTTTTAACCTCGGCCTTGGGCAGCTCGTGCTTATGCTCGATTTCGTAGCCGCTTTCGGGGTTAACGGCGCAGAACTTCTCGCCCAGCATAATCTCGTTGGTGAAGCAGGCAAGGCAGCGCATGCAGGGACGGATAAGATCCTCTCTGCCGGTGCGAATCTTGGTGGGCAGGTCGGGGTCTGCGATGAGGGAGCGGGCAATTTCGATAACGTCAGCCTTGCCGGAGGCGATGATTTCTTCCATCATCTCGGGATCACCCAGAGCGCCAACGGTGGCAACGGGGGTCTTTACGTGCTTTTTAATCTCGGCGGCAAACTTAACGTTGGGGCCTTCGCCAAGGAACATGGCGGGGTGGGTTACGGTGAAAACTTCCTTAACCTCGTGGCTGCCTGCGCTGACATGGATAAGGTCAACATGGCCTTCCAGCTGCTTTGCAATGGCAATGCCTTCTTCTATGTCGTAGCCGCCTTCGTAGCATTCGCTGCCGGACATTCTAAATTCGATGGGGAAGCCGGGGCCAACAGCCTTGCGAACGGCGTCGCAGATGGAAACGGCCAAACGGGCGCGGTTTTCAATGCTGGGGCCGCCCCATTTGTCGGTGCGGGTGTTCATGTTGGGGGAGAGGAACTGCTGCAGGAACCAGCCGTGGCCGCCATGAATGAGTATCATGCCGAAGCCGCTGCGCTTGGCAAGAGCTGCTGCCTCTGCGTACTTCTGAATGGTGCGCTCAATGGTCTCCTCGTCCATGGCCAAAATTTTGCGGCCATCCAGCTCGCATTCCACGGGGCCATAGGCCACGCCGCGGCTCTGAGCGCCCATGAAGGAGAGGGAGCGGTTTGCATACATACCGGCGTGCTGCAGCTCGGCGGTGGCAACTGCGCCATAGCGGTTGATGGCATTGGCAACGCGGCAAAGACTCATGTGGGTGGCGGGATCATCCACGCAGACATGGCGAATGCTGCCCTTGCCCAGCTCGCCGTCCACAATAAGCTCGCAGGATGCAACGGAGGCAGCGCCGCCCATGGCCTTGCGGGCATAGTAATAGGGTGCAATGTTGGGCAGAACGCCGTCGGTGCTCAGGCTCTGATAGCCGGTGGGGGAGGCGAAAATTCTGTTTCTGAACAGGGTGTTGCCCAGCATAATGGGCTCAAAAAGATGGGGATATTTGCATTTGCAATTGCTCATATGTCATTTCCTCCTATATTTTTACGGTCTTCCATCCGGCCTTTCTTCTCTCCATTTCCGCGATGCTCTCTTCATCGGTGCGGAAGGGGAGAGGAGTCCAGGGCATTTCCACAAGGGCGGTGGCCACTTCGGAAAGCTTCTGATAGGGGATGGAGATAAGATGCATACCGGGAGGATAAACTCCAATTCTCTTCATGCCGAAATGAAGTCCGGTGATGCAGAAATTAACCTTTCCGCAGGTGTAGGGATAGGCAAAAAGCCATGCGCAGCTGTTAACAAGGGAGCTTTTGCTCTCCCAAAGGTCGCCGGAAATATAGCTGGTGGCGCGCATGAGTATTTCCGCCTGAGAGTTGTTGGCAAGGCAAAGAAGCAGGTCCGGGTCAAAATCGCATTTGTTCAGAGGGGCGAAGCTTACGTAGTTCGCGGTGCCCTCGGGCAATATTGGGTACTGGGTGTGGAGCTTGGCGTTGGCGGCGGCAGTTTGATAAAGCTCCGCGTCCTGACCAACCTGACCGCTTTTGTGAAGGGGGTCCAGCGGTCTCATACCAAGGGAAATGGCGCCGGAGCAGGCCTCGTTTTCAAGGGTGATGTAAAAAGCCTCGCCGCTTACCTGAGCCTCCTTGGCAAACTGGCAAAGAGCCAGTTTCTTATCCGACTGGGGCAAGTTTTCCGGCTTTTCGCCGGAAAACTTTACCGCAACAGGAGGAAATTCCATTTCAAGAGCCATAAAGGCTTCTATTTGCTGTTGAGTGAGCATATTTTGTTCCTCCCTTAGTCTTTATAAAAAGTATATCAGATATTTTCGTGCATGGTGCGCTGAACTATCTCGGCCTGCAGCTCGCGGGGCAGATCGATGAAGTAGGCGCTGTAACCGCCGACGCGAACGAGGAGGTTCTTGTGCTCCTCGGGGTTCTTCAGAGCTGCCTGC
>JAFYUG010000152.1 GCA_017558545.1 Oscillospiraceae bacterium
CATTTGGGACGTATCCGGCACCGGTACCCGCACCACTGTTGACGTCAGCCATAACCGCGCACTGGATAATTCCGAGTGCACCTATTGCGGCCAGTGCATAACCCATTGTCCCGTTGGCGCTCTCCGCGAGCGCGATGATACTGCCAAGGTAATGGCAGCAATTCATAACCCCGATGTCATCACCGTTGTTCAGGTTGCTCCCGCTGTTCGCGCAGCATGGGGCGAGAGTCTTGGTGTGGACAGAGAATATGCCAGCGCCGAGCGCATGGTTTCCGCCCTTAAGCGCATAGGCTTTGACTATGTTTTTGATACCAACTTCTCCGCCGACCTCACCATTATGGAAGAGGCCAGCGAGTTTGTGGAGCGCTTCACCCACCGCGACCATTATAAGTGGCCCATGTTCACTTCCTGCTGCCCCGGCTGGATTCGCTTCATAAAGAGCCAGTATCCCATGTTCACCGATAACCTCTCCACCCCCAAGAGCCCCCAGCAGATGTTTGGCGCAGTTGCAAAGAGCTACTTTGCCGAGAAAATCGGTGCAGACCCCAATAAGATGTTCGTAGTTTCCATCATGCCCTGCGTGGCCAAGAAGAGCGAAGCTGCTCTGCCCCAGATGAATGATGCCTGCGGCGAGAGCGACGTGGATGTTGTTCTTACCACCCGCGAAATGGATAGACTTTTCAAGTCCGAGCATGTTCCCATCAAGCATCTGCCCGAAACTCCCTTCGATTCTCCCCTTGGCACCGGCACCGGCGCAGCCGTTATCTTTGGCGCAACCGGCGGCGTTATGGATGCAGCTTTGAGAACTGCTTATAACATGGTAACAGGCGAAAATCCCCCTGCCGATGCCTTCACTGAAGTTCGCGGCACCAAGGGCCGCAAGGAGGCCACCTTCTCCATCCCCGGAGCCGGAGAAGTAAAGGTTGCCGTTGTCAGCGGTCTGCGTAATACCCGCTTCCTCATGCGTGATATCCGCGCAGGACGCGCCCGTTTTGATTTCGTTGAAATCATGGCCTGCCCCGGCGGCTGTGCAGGCGGCGGCGGTCAGCCCATCCATGACGGTCTGGAACTTGCCGGTGAGCGCGGCGATAAGCTTTGGCAGCTGGATAAAGATGCGGAAATTCGTTATTCCCACGAAAATCCCGATGTTCGTGCCATCTATGAGGAGTATTTTGCAAAGCCCCTCAGCCACCTGAGCCATGAACTTCTCCACACCGACCACCATTGCTGGGAAATGCCCCCCAAGAAAAAGCCCAAATATAAGTTCTAAATCAAAACCCACCTGCGATATTTCGCAGGTGGGTTTTCCTATTTAAAGGCTCCCTTGTGTAAAGGGAGCTGTCGGCGAAGCCGACTGAGGGATTGCAAAGCCTTCTCTTTGAGAAGAGGTGCAGCCTCATGTTATTTCATTTTACGCTTCTCTCGCAGAGCTTTTTATAAACATTCTCCGCCATCCATTTTTCGCTGACGGCAGAGAACATATCCTCGGTGCCAAACCAGCCTACGCCGCTGTTTTCATCGGCCTTGATACGCAAAACCTCTTCCTCGTCAGCTTCATAGAGATAGGTGAGGTTAAGGTGCAGATGGGAGTGGACATACTTGCCCTTTTTCATATGGCCGTCCACTGTGAGTATTTCCAGGGAAATAGGCTCATCCATCACAAGGCGAGGGGAGAGGAGGCCTGTTTCCTCCATAAGCTCACGTCTTGCCAGCACTTCCATATCCTCTTCTCCGTCGGCATGGCCGCCGGTCCATGACCAGCTGTCATAGATGTTGTGATAAACCATGAGCACGCTTTTTCTGTCGGGGCTTACAGCCCATGCGGAGGCGGTGAAGTGGGCGGTGTCGTTATCTCTCAGAAGGCAATCGGGGTTATTTTCAATAAAGCGGAGCATATAATCCTTGTCCTGAGCCTCTTGTTCGCATTTAGGAACAAAGCTTTTCACAGCCTCAATATAGTTCATAATCCACCTCAAAATGATTGTTTTAAGTCATTATACAATGATTTGCCAAAAGGGTAAAGACCTTGACATACGCAGGAATGGGGGTATAATAGTACGGTGAGATTTTTTTATAGGAGATGTACCCAATGTCTGAAACTTGCACTCATAACTGTTCCTCCTGCGGTTCCAGCTGCGCTTCCCGCACTGAGCCCCAGAGTTTGATTGAACCCATGAACGCTCATTCCGATGTTAAGAACGTCATTGCCGTCGTGTCCGGCAAGGGCGGCGTCGGCAAGAGCCTTGTAACTGCACTCATGGGCTGCAAAATGCGCCGCAGCGGCTTCAACACCGCTATTCTGGACGCAGATATAACCGGTCCTTCCGTTCCCAAGATGTTCGGCCTCAACGAAGACCGCGCAGGCGCAACCGCCATGGGCATCGAGCCCAAGGTCAGCGCAAACGGCATCAAGATCATGTCTGTTAACCTTCTCCTTGAAGATAACACCGCTCCCGTTATCTGGCGCGGCCCCGTTATCGCAGGTGTTGTTAAGCAGTTCTGGTCCGATGTTGTCTGGGGCGATGTTGACTATATGTTCGTCGATATGCCTCCCGGAACCGGCGATGTTCCCCTCACTGTTTTCCAGTCCCTGCCCATCAAGGGCATCATCATCGTCACCTCTCCTCAGGAGCTGGTTGGCATGATCGTTGAAAAGGCTGTTAACATGGCCAAGATGATGAACGTTCCCGTTCTCGGCCTTGTTGAGAATATGAGCTATTTCCAGTGTCCCGATTGCGGCCAGCGCCACGAGATTTTTGGCAAGAGCCATATCGAAGAGGTTGCTGCCAAGCACGGCATCGAAAATATCGCCCGCCTGCCCATGGATCCCACCATTGCTGAGCTTTGCGACAAGGGCAAGGCACGCAATATTCAGGGCGACTGGCTGGATGGCATTGCCAAGGCCATTTCCGGCAAATAAGTTAATAGAATTAAGTTAATAGAATAAAAAAACGGTGTTGCAATGCAACACCGTTTTTTTATTCTACAAGGCCATATTTAACCTTTATTCTATCAAGTTTCTCCAACATTGGCTCAGCAGCTATCAGCAGGAAAATAACTGTTGCGGTGGCATGGATTAGATCCATGGGTATGCCGGAAACATAGTAGGCCAGAATTATCTCCCAGTTTAGTCCGGCGGAGTTATACATAAGTGCAGCGGCGGGATTCATTATTCCGCCATAGATTATAACTGCGGAAAAGGCTCCGAAAACGGCCAGAGCTCCGCTGCTTCGCCTCAGCAGACCCTTGCGGAACAGCACACCGGCAAGGAAACCGATTATACCCATGCTGAACATCTGCCATGGCATCCAGGGGCCTTGGGAGAACATGATGTTGGATACAAGTATGGTAACGGCGCCCACCAAAAATCCTGTTTCGCCGCCAAAGGCTACGCCTGCAATAATAACAAGAGCCAAAACGGGCTTGAACTGGGGGAACATGAAGAAGGCTGCTCTTCCTGCAATACCAAATGCGCAGAGGCAAGCTATAGTAACAAGCTCTTTGGCTTGCGGCTTTCTGCTTTCAAACACAAGGAGGAATGGAAGCATACACTCTATAAGCACCAAAATGGCGGTTATATTGTAGTTTTGATTGCCGAGATACATAACTCCCGCGAAAATAGTAAGGGGGATTATGAGCAAAATAAGCACCGTTGCGGCCATGGTGCGCTTTGTTAGCTTGCGCTTTGCAGTTGGCTGCTGCACAAGAGTGGGAGGGGTACTTCGTCTTCCTATGGAAAGAATAAAACCAACCATGGTTATTATGAGAATAGCATAGCTAAATAGCTGCTGCCTGCCCAATGTGCTAAGTCCGCTTGCGTCAATAAGGGTGGACATATCTGTTATGCCTGTTGTGTAGAAAAACACCGCCAAAGCGGCAACGAGAGAAATCGCAGCTGTAATCTTGCGCCAAAGGGGGAGAGGCTTGGGCTTGAAGCTTACGGCATTTTCGCGAACGGCGGGCAGGGGAGTTGCCTCGGGTATTTCAGGCTCGGGAGGCAAGAGTCCGCCGCAGCAGCCGATAATATCCGAAACCGTAACGGCTTGAGGCAGCTCCTCGCGGGCCATGCGGTTGGCGGGAGTGGTGTAAAAACTGTTGCCGGAGAAAAATTCTTTAGGTGTACCTTCAGCGACTATGTTGCCGTCGAAAAACAAGCCGCATTTGTGGGCGTATTCCGCGCAAAAGGCCATGTCATGGCTAACCATTAAAATAGTAACGCCCTGAGCTGCCAAACGTCGCAGTATGGTAGCAAAGCTCGCCTTAAATTCTGCGTCCAAACCCTTGGTGGGTTCGTCCAAAAGCAAAACATCGGGGAAGGTCAGCAATACCTTGGCAAGGGCTGTTCTTTGCTGTTCGCCGCCGGAGATGTCGTAGGGGTGGCGGTCAAGAAACTCCCGAAGAGCGCACAGATCTGTAACACGGGCAACTTCTGCATCCATAAACTCTTTGCTCAGCTTTTTGCCTCGCAAAACCTCGTAAAGGTCTTCGCGCACAGTGCGCTTAACGAATAAGGATTGAGGATTTTGGGGCAAATGTCCAAGCTTGCCCGTAAGCTTAACATTACCGCGATAGGGAGTTCGAAGATTTGAAATAAGCTTAAGAGAAGTGGATTTGCCTGCTCCGTTGCCGCCCAAAAGGGCATAAAATTCACCCTTTCGCAAGCTGAGAGAGAGACCCTTAACAATATCGGGACCATCCTTTTCGTATCTGAACCAAAGCTCTTCGCATTCAAGAGTGACTTCCTCCGCATATTCGGGGAGCTTCTTTTCTGCAAGAGGAAGAAATGCTTTTTCATCTTTCCGAAGAGCAAGAAAATCCCGTCCGTCCCGAACTGTGATGGGGCAGGGGAGAGCGGTATCTATTCCCGCCCATACGCGCATAGCCGTGGGCATAGCAAGGAACATTCCGCTTCCCTTGTCACGAAGATGCAAGCCCACTTTTTCAGGCTTGTCGTCGCATATAATTTCGCCCTCGTCCATAACAATGGCGCGGGTGGCGAAGGGAAAAGCCTCCTCAAGGCGGTGCTCTGTGAGTATTATAGTTGTGCCAAGTTCTCTGTTGATTTTTCCAAGCAAGGCCAAAAAGTCCGCAGCGGCAATGGGGTCAAGCTGGGCGGTAGGCTCGTCCAAGACCAGCACTCCCGGCTGCATTGCCATGATGGAGGCGAGGCTTAGTAGCTGCTTTTGGCCGCCGGAAAGCTCTGCAACATTATGATAGAACATTCCTTCAATGCCAAAGAAAGCTGCTATTTCCGCAACTCGGCGTCGAATTGTGGGGGTATCATAGCCAAGACTCTCCAGCCCGAAGGCAAGTTCGTGCCAAACCTTGTCGGTGACAACCTGATTTTCGGGGGATTGAAGCACATAGCCTATTTCCTGAGCTTGCTCTCTTTGACCGATTTCAGAAAGCAGCCTGCCTTTATAGCGTATTTCGCCGCTTAATTGCCCATGGGGGCTGAGACAGGTTTTCAGGTGCCTGAGAAGGGTTGATTTTCCGCAGCCGGAAGGGCCGCAGAGAATGAGAAATTCACCTTCCTGCATGGAAAAGGAGATATTTTTAAGGGCTTTTTTGTCCCCTTCGGGATATGTAAAATTTACATTTTTGAATGAATAGCTTTCCATTTTCTCTCCTCTGCTGCGTTTAGCACAGTGGGCATAATGCACAGCGCAAAGTATACAAAGTGAAAACTGAGGTTAAAGGCGTTAAGGTGAGTGTATCGAATGCTGGGGAAATAGCGGAAACCAAATGCAGAAACCACCAAGCCGCAAAAAAGATAAATGGCGCAGTATATAAGAAAAATCATGGCCATTTTGTCCCGCTCGTCAAAGCGATATATGGAAAAGGCACTGCGCCCTTTGAGGCCGTAACCGCGGCTTTTCATGCTGTCCGAGCTTTCAATGGCGTTTTCCAGCGCCCATGTCACAACTATGGAAAGCACAGTGATGGCGGTTTTGATGCGGCTGAGTATGCTGCCCTCGGATATGTTGCGTCCTATACTGCGCTGGGCATCTATAACTGTGTCCATCTGAGCCTTGAAACGGGGGATGAAGCGCAAGGTCATGCTCAAAACCAGGCTCAGAGCGGGAATTATTTTGCCGAAGAGATAAATAAACTTATCCGAGGAAATAACTCTGTTGAAGCTTATAAACCAAAGCATGATAGTTGCCAGCATAGCTCCCGCGCTGAGGCCATAGTAAATACTCTCGAGAGTGAGAGGGTTTCCGGTTGGAAAATATAAAAGGGTGGTTATGCCCTCATGGCTGAAGGCAGGGTTAATAAATGCCGTTAAAAGCAGCACGGGCAAACACCACTTCAAGCAATATCCAACGGCCTTTTTACCTTCTGCCTGCACGGCATAAATGCAGGCGCAGAGGAGGGATATTGCCTGTGCCAATGGGTGATTAAGCCCCATGGCGAAACCAATTACAAGGTCGAAATAAAGAAAGTTCACCAAAGGGTGGAAACTAGCAAAGCGGTCTGCCATATTAACCACCAACGGCGTAAGCTCCGCCAACATCGTTGCCAAGGTCGCAGGTGTAGCGCCATTCAACGGTGTCGCCGTCTTTCAGCTGATAACGGGAGCAGCCATAGTTGGGATACCAGCCGTTAACCTTATACATCCAGCCGGAAAGGGCGCCGCAGTCGAATTCATAGAGGTTATGAATTCCTTCGATATAGGCGCTGTTATAAATTGGAGTCCATTCCGCTTCCATATGTATGCCTTTTTCTTTGCAAATGCGCTGGAGAACATCATATACGGATTCTCCTTCATAGAAGGTGACTGTGGTTTTGGAGAGAATAACA
>JAFYUG010000153.1 GCA_017558545.1 Oscillospiraceae bacterium
ATCCTCAAGCCCGCTCTCAGCCGCGGCGAAATTCAGGTTATAGGCGCAACCACCTTCACCGAATACCGCAAGCACATTGAAAAGGACGCCGCATTGGAGCGCCGCTTCCAGCCTGTCACCGTGGCAGAGCCCAGCATTGCCGACTCCATCAAAATTCTCCGCGGCATAGCCCGTTACTACGAGGAATACCACGGGGTCATCATCTCCGAGGAGATGTGCCGCCTTGCAGTTACCCTCTCCGAGAGATATATAACCGACCGTTTCCTCCCCGACAAGGCCATAGACCTTATAGACGAGGCCTGCTCCGATGTTAACCTGAAAAATCTTGACCTTGCCCGCATCGATGCCATTTCCAAGGACATGGCGGATCTGGACAAGGAGAGAGAGCTGCTGATGGCGGACACGGAAAACGAGCATTATGAGCGCCTTGCTCAGATCAGAGCTGAGCATATGCGCCTTGATAATGAGCTTTTGGCTCTTCGCACCAAGGGCAAGCCCCATCTCACCGAAGAAAACCTCGCCCGCATCATTGAGCTTTGGACAAAAATCCCTGCCTCCTCCATCCGCGCCGACGAGTTTGAGCGCCTTGGCTCTTTGGCAAGCCGCCTCAAGAGCCGCGTCATCGGTCAGGACGAGGCTGTGGACGCTGTTTGCGCCGCAGTTAAGCGCAGCCGCGTCGGTCTGCAGGCCAAGCGCAAGCCCGTCAGCTTCATCTTCGTGGGCAGCACCGGCATAGGCAAGACCGAGCTTGTCAAGCGCCTTGCCGACGAGCTTTTCGACTCCCCCGAATCCCTCATCCGTCTCGATATGTCCGAGTTCATGGAAAAGCACACCGTCTCCCGCCTCATCGGCTCTCCCCCCGGCTATGTGGGCTATGACGAGGCTGGCCAGCTGACGGAGAAAATCCGCCGCAAGCCCTACTCCGTTGTGCTCTTCGACGAGCTGGAGAAGGCTCACCCCGATGTGCTGAATATTCTCCTGCAAATTCTGGACGACGGACGCATCACCGATGCTCAGGGTCGCACCGTCAACTTCGAAAACACCGTTATCATCATGACCACCAACGCAGGCAGCTCCACCAAGGGCGGCAGCCTCGGCTTCGGCCAGAGCATCAATGATCTCAGCCGCGACAAGGCCATGAAGGCCCTCAACGAGTTCCTGCGCCCCGAGTTCATTAACCGCGTGGACGAAATTGTCCACTTCAAGCACCTCACCGAGGATAACTTCCGCGCCATTGCCCATCTCATGCTGGGCGAGCTGAAGGAGGTTATGGAGGCCAAGGCCATTTCCTGCCACTATGACGATAATCTCATAGATTATCTGGTAAAGAAAAGCTTCAGCGAGACCTACGGCGCAAGAAACCTCCGCCGCACCATTCAGAAGGAGATTGAGGACGCCGTTGCCGCCAAGATTGTTGACGAGCTTCGCGGCAAAGTGTGCCATATCAGCCTCACAAGCGACGGCGAAAAAGTTATTATTGAGGCTAATTGAGAAAGAAAAGAGTGTTGAGATATGCTGGATAAAGAAAGCAGAAGACAGAATATGGGCGCTAACCTCAAGCGCCAGCTTAAGGGCCTTCTCAAAAGCGAGAACAACATGGCCAACACCATAGGCTATTTTGCCTGCGGCGTGCTGCTGCTCATAGGCGGCGCTCTCACCGGCTTCCCCGCCCTTGGTCTCATCGGCGGCGGCTGCCTCATTTTGGGTCTCGTCAGCATCATTGAGCGCAATGCCAAAAAGGCCGGCGGCGAGGTCAGCGATTTGAAGTTCAAGTCCGACCAGCTGAGAGAAAAAGCTGCCAACGAAATGAAGAAGAAATAATGCAAAAACACCAAATAATTCAAAAGGGAAACACCGCCTTTAGGCGGTGTTTCCCTTTTAAAGCCTTCTCCCCCGGAGAAGGTGGCTGGCCTTCAGGGCAGACGAATGAGGGACTTGCCTCCCCTTTTAAGGGGAGGTGGCATTTGCATTAGCAAATGACGGAGAGGTCTGTGCGACTATCTGAGTACTCATTTTTCCCCTCATCAGTCACGGCTATCGCCGTGCCAGCTTCCCCCGGGGGAAGCTTTTTAATTTCACCACCCCATCCCACACCATGCAAGCAAGGCCGCGCCGTTTACCATGGCCTTTTCGTCAAAATCCGCCTTGGGGTGGTGGAGGCCGTATTTATAGCCCTTTTTCTCCTCTCCTGCCGCCAGCGCCACCATCACCGAGGGCACTTTTTCCGCAATATAGGCAAAGTCCTCGCTGCCTCCGACCTGCCCGGCGGGCAAATCCTCTGCGGAGAACACCTTCTCCTCACCCAAAAGCTCCCGGGCTCTGCTAAGAGCCATTTTCACCATCTCTCCGTCATTTTTAAGGGCTGGGCAGCCTTGGTAAAACTCCGTTTCCGCTCTTGCCCCAAGGGCGGAGGCCACTCCCGAGGCGATTTCACTTAGACGGCGCTTCATTTTCTCCCGCGTTTCCACAGAAAATGCCCGCATAGTGCCCTCCAAAATGAGGCTATCGGGGATGACATTGGGGCTGTCCGCGCCCTTGATGCCGCCCACGGTGAGGGCGGCTTTTTCGTCCATACTAAGCTCTCTTGCGGATATATGCTCCAAAGCGCAGATTATGTGGGCGGCGGCAGATATGGGGTCTATGCCCAAATGAGGGGACGAGCCGTGGCAGCCCCGACCCTTGATTTTTATTCTGAAATAGTCGGCGGCTGGAGCGCTGACCCCCTCGGAGGCAACCACCACGCTTCCCGTGGGCAGGGGCACGGCGGTCATAACGTGGAGCATCATAGCGCCGGTAACTTCGGGCTTTTGGAGCACCCCATTTTCCACCATATCCTTAGCCCCAGCCAAAATCTCCTCGGCGCTTTGGAACATGAGCTTCACCCCATGGTGCAGCTCATGTTCATGATTTTTCAGTAGCCGCGCCGCCCCAAGGAGCATGGCCCCGTGGACATCATGGCCGCAGCCGTGAAAGCCCCCATTTTTCGAAGCAAAGGGCAAAGCCGTTTCCTCTCTCATAGGCAAAGCGTCAATATCCGCCCGAAGGAGAAAGCATTTCCCCTCCCCTTTTCCAATCATGGCCGTAAGTCCCCCTTTGCCGCAGCTTCGCGGCTCTATGCCCATTTCCCTCAGCTGAGCGGAAATGAAGGCGAGAGTTTTCTCCGTATCAAAGCCCGTTTCCGCAAGGCCATGGATTTTCCTGCGGCAAAAGCTCATGTATTCCCCCATTTCCTCTGCCTCAAGGAGAATTTTTCCACTTTCCATCATTATTTTTTCACCTTTCTCTTGACATTCCATCTTGTGGAAGGTGTATAGTTTACTCATAAGAAAGGGCAAAAATGCAAGGGAGGGCAAAAGCATGAGCATACGCGTGAATTTTTTCAACCGCACCAAGCTTATTGTGGATAACAACAGCGAATTTGTGGCCAAAGCTGCCGCCAGCCTGAAAAAGGCGGGCATAGCCTACGAAATGCACACAAAGCGCTTTCGCAACTATTCCCCTCACATGATGCGAAGCGGCATGTGTGTGGACTATGGCATTAGCCAGGCCACCATGAACCCCGTGGACAATGTTTATACCTACACCATTTGGGTCTCACGCAAAAATCTCAAGGATGCCAAATGGCTCTTGGGCATATAAAAGAAAACTCCCGAATTTTTAGGGTAATGTCCTTAACGGAAAACTGTGTAAAACTACTGGCAGGTCGATATGACCTGCCAGTTTTTATAGGGGTGTGGGTCTGAGCAACTGCCCGGTTTATTGCATCCGGTGGACAGCCGGATTCTCTGCTTGCCTTGCCTTGCCTTGACGCATATGGAAAAATGCTAAAAATCAGGGTAGGATTATCAGTGCTGTTATGATATATTCATGTCAAAATACAAGCAACGCAATACATATAGGTGTAGATAATCTTAATCCGTTTCGAAAATTCTTTTCGAAAAATATATTAAACTTGCAACACTTTGGCTTTGTCATTCGTTATCCATACAGAAAGGGGGGACAACACCTTTGTGGGAAGAACTTTATGAAGACCACTACAAAGAACTTGTGGCCTACGGGACCCGCATGAGCGGAAGCAAGGAACTTGCGGAAGATCTTGTACAGGAAACCTTTGTAAAAGCGCTCATGAATACAGAAACTGTAGCGGATTTGTCCCCCAGCAAGCAGCGGGCGTGGCTTTTCCGAACCTTCAAGAACCTGTTCTTTGATCGCTACCGTCGGGCCGTTCTGGAAAGTGAATATGAGCAGAACTGGCAGCCTGAATACATAGAG
>JAFYUG010000154.1 GCA_017558545.1 Oscillospiraceae bacterium
CACATTTTTAGCCAAAGGCGGGAGCAATCTATGATTGCGACCCGGCCCGTAGGGTGGCACGGCGCTTAAGCTCCGCGGCGGTCATGTTTTTTACGAGATATTCAGGCATAGGCGGTGTTTTAACGTGTATCGGGCTTATTCGTATCATCTACGGTCGGGTATACTCCGTAAGCACATAGCCCCGCACACCCAGATAATCCACAAAGGAAAACTCCCCGCTATATCCCAAAACCGTGAAGTTCTCCCCTACGGGGATATGCTCAAGGGTCTCGGCGGAAGTATCCGGTGCATTTCGAAGACTTATATACTCCCGGCACAGGGCATATTTCGTGGTCATAACAGCCGGGTCAAATATTTTTTCAACCTCATATCCCCAGCTGTCGGTGTAATGCCACCATTCGGCGGAATAGCCGGAAAAACCGTGGCGGGACATAATGTTTTCCAGCAGCTTCGCATTCTCAGCGGCTTCGGGAGAACAGTCGGAATAATCTCTGTCCGCCAAAGGGGAAAAATCGTCAAAGTCCGTGGGCATAATAAGCTCCGCCCCCTCGGAGTCCACCAAGGTCACGTCCACAGTATTCCCCCTGCTGTGGGAGCTGAAGCCTGTCAGCGGATTTGCCACATAGGCCGGGTTCGGGCATACCTCCCACAGTGAAAACTGGGCGGACACGGGACGGAAGGCATCCCAAATTTTCAAGCCAAGTCCCAGTTCCTCAAGCTCCGCCTGAACCTCGGCAAGGCGCTTTGCGGTGCCGCATCGGAGATATGCCGCAGAGAAACCGTATATCTGTTCCCCGGTGAAATTATCCTCCCCTGCATAGCGCAGCTCCACGGCCACGCCCGGAATATGCTCGCTCACATCCACGAGATAATTATCCTGAGGCTCAGCGGTGGGGGCAGGTGTAGGCGTAGGTGTAGGCGTGGGTGTAGGCGTGGGTATCGGCGTAGGTGGCGGCGTGGATACTGCCTGCTCCTGAGTTGGAGCAGGTGTGAGTATCGGCTTATCGGGAACATTTTCCCTACCGCAGGCCGAAAGCAGTGCAATGGCAAAAAGGAGGGTGCATATTATTCTTTTCATTTCCCCTCACCTCTCAGCATTTATTTTTTATGCCATGGCTTTCTGTCAAAGCCGCCGTGGCGCTTATTGAAGCAATTATTGCATAGCCTGCCCTTATGGTGCAGAGGCAGAGCCGCTCCGCAGCGGGAACAGAAGCTTATATTATTTTTCAGATTATGGAGCAAAATGCCGTTTATAAGCTCGGCGGTGCGCTCGCGCTCATCATGAAGCTCGTCCTTATCCACGGCGCAGCCAAAGGCCTTGCAGAAGGAGAAATAGAGATCCAGCTTTCTATAATACTGCTCCAGCTCCGGCAGGATATAGCTGCCGCTGCTTTTTTCCTGCAGCATGGGGCGCTCAGGCTCATCGCCGCGGGCATACCGGCGCAGGAAGCTTTTGAAAAGCTCCATAAGCTCGCTATCCGTTTCGTCAAAGGGAATATTGGCGGCGCGAAGTTCCTTTTCTCTGCCCATTTCAAAGCCGCTTTCCCGCATTTTGGAAATGATATGGATATAACGGCTCACATCCAGCTTGATATAGGGCTCCACAGTTGGCATACTGTTCCAAACCTGCAGCACCTCAAGAATATCGAAGTCCACGTCCAGAATAAGGTCGGAAAAACCTACAACCGCATAGTCTATGGGCTCAACCTCGGTTTCCAGGGCGCGGCGAATGGTGCTGATATTCTCCGTTGCACCAACGAAGCCCTTATCATACATGCCATAGCGGCCTGCGCGGCCTGCAATCTGCTGCACTTCCTCGGGCTTAAGCTCGCGGCGCTCTGTGCCGTCAAACTTTTCCGTTTCCGTAAAGATAACGCGGCGAATGGGTAGATTTAAGCCCATGCCTATGGCATCGGTGCTGACAACATACTGCATTTCCCCGTCCAGGAAGCCCTCCACCTGCTTGCGGCGGGTGGAATAAGGCAGGGCGCCATAGATAATGGCGGGGTTTTTGCCCTTGCGGCGCATATCCTCCGCAATGCTGAGAACGCCGATTTTGGAGAAGGTTATGAGGGCATCGCCGGGGCGAATATCCTCCCAATCCGTCTGTCGCTTCATGCAGACAAGGGGAGTTTTGCGCTTATGCTCTATTATCTCGTAGCTATCTCCGCAGCTTTTTATAAGGCGCAGCAGTATGTTTTTTGCGTGGGGTGCGCAACAAAGGTGCACCTCGGGAGAGAGGACGCCAAGCACGGCTCTTGTCCATGCGTAGCCTCGCTCGCGGTCATTTATCATCTGGCACTCATCTATTACCGCCACGTCAAACTCCCGCTTGAGATCCAGTTTCTCCGCCGTTGCGGCAACATGGGTATCCCCCGGCATGATGTCCTCTTCCTCGCCGGTGCAAAGGGAGCACTTCACGCCGTAGTCAAGCAGGGTTTCCTGTCCCTCCAAGGCCAGAAGGCGCAGAGGAGAGAGATAAACGCCGCTTCTGACTTCCGAAAGGCGCTTGAAGCCTGCATAGGTTTTGCCTGTGTTGGTTCCGCCAATATGGATGATAAAATGGCGGCTCATGGCGCGGGCTTCGGGGTATTCGTCCTTGGGGTTCAGGGCAACCAGCATTTTAAGGCTGGAACGGATGGCGCGGGGAACATAGATAACGGAATAGATATAGCCAAGAGGGTGGCTGAGCAGCTCCTGAGCATGGAAATTTTCCATGCCCAAAAACTCGTTCATGTTAACTTCCGGCTGGCTTTCGCGGAAAGCGGTCACCATGTGGTCACAAAGGCGGGTGAGAATTTCCGCATAGTTGGCGGAGAGCTTTTCCGCAAGTCCGCTTTCCTTGTTGCGGCCAAGCCAGGGAGCTGCGGTTATAAAGCGCTTTATGGTGCCCGTTATATTTTCACTTCGTCCGCCGGGCTTGAGGTTCAGGAAATTGGCCACATAACCCATGGCCTTGCCCGCAGGGATTCCATCTGCCCAATAGCAGGTGGCCATCATCTTAACTATGGCTCTGTGGTAATGCTCCGCAAGAAGCTCTCCGGCTGTTGCATCCTCCCCCGGTGCAGGGCGGCAGGACTCCAAAAATTCCGCAGCTGCCTCCACGGCGGCTTGGGCATTCATATCGCTTACGGCCTTTTGAGCCTCTGCCACCTCTCGGCGCAGACGCAAATCCCGCTTGAAGCGCTCTGTTTGCTCCGCGGCAAGAACGAGGGACTTATCCCAGCAGCGCACTCTTCTGCCGCGAATATTCATATATCGGCACTGGGGCAAAAGCTCCGCCATAAGAGCTTCCGTCCAGCCTCGACTTTTCAAAAGGCCGGAACCCCAATATTTATTTTTGTTATTCCCGGCCATAAATTTCTTACTCCTTTTGACCTAATATAAGCAAATGGTTCGTCATGCCCAAAAACTCTTCTTTTTCGCAGATATAATAATGATAACGAAGATACTGGGCGTAGTTTTCTTCGTCCATTGCATTTATTTTGTCCTGCAGCAGTTCGCTGACACCGTCGGCAGCAACCTTGCGAAGAATTTTCACGCCATTTTCGGAAAGCATCTCAACAGCTCTATCAACTGTTGCAAACACAAAGGGGAAATCATGAAGGCGGAAAGAAGCCTTATCATAGTCTCCTTCCACAAAATAGCGGTTATTCCACATAAGCTCCGTTAGGATAACCATATCATTTGTGATAAAGGCAAAGAATATTTTGCCGTCATCGGCGCATACTCTCTTAGCCTCAGCTATGGCTTTGGCTCTGTCCTCGACGCTATGAAGATGATAAAGAGGGCCAAAAAGCAACACTATATCGAAAGCCTTATCATCATAGCAGCTCAAGTCCAAAGCATTGCCTTGACGCAATTGTATTCTGTGTTCAGGCTTTATTTTTCTCTTAAAGGCGGCAATATTGGCATCGGCCAATTCAATAGCCGAAACCTCAAAGCCTTTTTCAGCAAAATAGAGGCTATATTCCCCTGCTCCCGCGCCTATATCCAGTATGCGGCTATTGGGGCGAAGATAGTCTTCGATTACCCTTACGGTAGTTAAAAATTCAACCCTCGCAGCTTTGGAGCCATTAAGGCGGCTATCTTCATCAAAAAAATTATATATGGCATTAACCTGCTCTTGCTCGTTTGTTATCTTGCTTATTTCTTCAAAACCCATCTTAAATCGGCTCCTTTCTTGTGGATTAATAAAATATTATAACATATACGCTATATTTATTCAATGGTGCTCGGATTTAAAGCCTTCTCCTCAAGGAGAAGCCTTTAAATATGAAAAACGAGGGCAAATTGCCCTCGTTTTTTATGTAAGTTAAGTTATCTCTTAGCCAATAGCAGTGAGACCGCCGTCGGGATAGAGGCTGTTGCCGGTGAGGAAGTCGGAAGCGGGAGCGGAGAGGAACAGAGCAGTGCCGACGCAGTCATCGGGATCGCTCATGCGGCGCATGGGCAGACCTGCACCCTGCATCTCCAGATACTTCTCAACGGTAACGCCAGCTTCAGCAGCGCGCATCTCGAAGATCTTGGTCATCATGGGGGTCTTCATGATGTTGGGACCGAAAGCGTTAACGG
>JAFYUG010000155.1 GCA_017558545.1 Oscillospiraceae bacterium
AAGCAGCCGCCCTACGGGTGGATGGGAAACCAAAAATTGGGGATCAAAGGGCTCTCTCTTATGGAAAGAGGCGTTAAACGCGATATTAGTTTTATATATCAAATAAAAAGTTAAAAATAATTGACGAAATGTGTTGCATTTTTCCGCAGGGGTATTATAATAGGCTTGTTTAGTAAAACGAGACAAAAAGTTTAGTAACGCGAAACGGAGGGCGAGATGCTATGGATATCGGAAGCAGGATAAAACACCTTCGAAAACAAAAGGGGCTGACGCTGGAGGAACTGGCAAGCCGCAGCGAGCTGAGCAAGGGTTTCCTTTCTCAGCTGGAGCGCAATCTGACCTCCCCCTCTATCGCCACCCTTGACGATATTCTTGAGGCCTTGGGCAGCAGCCTTTCGGAATTTTTCCGTGAGGACAAGGACGAGCGCTATGTTTTCCGCAAGAGCGACTTTTATGTGGACGAGCGGGAGAGCCACACTGTGAACTGGATAGTTCCCAACTCCCAGCGCCACCGGATGGAGCCTGTGCTCATAGAGCTCCCCGCCGGAGGTAAGAGCTTTGAAATGTCGCCCCACGACGGGGAAGAGTTTGCCTATGTTCTTGAAGGCAGCGTAACTCTGTGCTGCGACGGCAAGAACTATGCGCTTAAAAAGGGTGAAACCTTCTACCTTTCCGGAAAGAGTTTTCACTATATTCTCAATGAACGCAAAAACCCCGCCAAGGTGCTGTGGGTTTCAACACCCCCCCTGTTTTAAGGAAGAGAGGAAAATAGATTGGAAGAGAGAAACAAGCTTATTCAGCTTAAAAATATAACCAAATGCTGGGAAGACGGCCAGATGGTACTGGACGATATCTCCCTTGATATTTATGATAACGAGTTTATCACCCTGCTTGGTCCTTCCGGCTGCGGAAAGACCACCACTCTGCGCCTTATAGGCGGCTTTGAGCAGCCCAATGAGGGTGACATTGTATTCATGGGCAAGCGCATCAACGATGTGCCTCCCCACAAGCGCAATGTTAACACCGTGTTCCAGAAATACGCCCTTTTCCCCCATCTCAACGTTTTTGAGAATGTGGCCTTCCCCCTGCGCGAGCGCAAGCTGCCCAAGGATGTGATAGAGGAAAAGGTAAATGAAATGCTGCGCCTTGTTATGCTCACCGGCTTTGAGCATCGCTCCGTAACCCGCCTTTCCGGCGGTCAGCAGCAGCGCGTTGCCATTGCCCGCGCCCTTGTAAACCACCCCAAGGTACTACTTCTGGACGAGCCTCTCGGCGCACTGGACCTTAAGCTGCGCAAGGATATGCAGCAGGAGCTTAAGAAAATCCAGAAGGCCACCGGTATCACCTTCGTATTCGTCACCCATGACCAGGAAGAGGCTCTCAGTATGTCCGATACCATCGTGGTTATGAGCGAAGGCAGAATTCAGCAGATTGGCACCCCCACCGACATATATAACGAGCCTCAGAACGCTTTTGTCGCGGACTTCATAGGCGAGAGTAACATTGTTGACGGCATCATGCTCTCCGACTATAAGGTCTCCTTCTCCGGCCACACCTTCGACTGCGTGGATGCAGGCTTCGGCAAACGCGAAAGCGTGGACGTTGTTGTCCGCCCCGAGGACGTGGACATTGTTCCCCTTGAAAAGGGTATGCTTCAGGGCGTTGTAACCTCCGTAACCTTCATGGGCGTCCACTATGAAATCATCGTGGACATCGGCGGCTTCAAGTGGATGGTGCAGACCACCGATTATTGCGGCGAAGGCGAGCATATAGGCATCTATATTGAGCCCGAAGCCATTCATGTTATGAAGAAGAGCGAATACTCCGGTATGTTCGGCGACTACTCCTCCTTCTCCAACGAGTTGGATGAGCTTTCAGACGCGGAAAGCGAGATGGAAGAATGAGGAGAAAACGAACCGAAAGGGAGATAAGGGAGTTTCGAACCCGCCACGGTTTGATGGCTCCCTATACCCTCTGGGCGGCACTTTTTATCATAGTGCCCCTTGCCTTTGTGGCTTACTATGCCTTCACGGATAATAACTTCAACTTCACCTTTGATAACATCACCCGCTTTTTCAACGCAACCAGCGAGGTCATAAATGAGGACGGCAGCTCCACCACTGTCCGCACCTATATCGTTATCTCCCTTCGAAGCCTGAAGCTTGCCATTATCTCCACCCTCATTTGCCTTATTTTGGGCTATCCCATTGCCTACATAATGGCAAGAGCCCCCGAAAAGGCTCAAAAAACCATGATGACCCTCATCATGATTCCCATGTGGATGAACTTCCTTATCCGCACCTATGCATGGATGACCATTTTGCAGGATACCGGCATTCTCAACGGCATTTTGGGAGCGCTGAATCTTGGCCCTGTCCATATCATAGGCACGGAGGCCGCCGTTGTCATAGGCATGGTATATGACTATTTCCCCTATATGATTTTGCCCATCTACTCCATCATGGCAAAAATGGATCTGAAGCTTATCGAGGCCGCCCGCGACCTGGGCTGCAGCGGTGTCAGCGTGCTGAGAAGGGTTATCTGGCCTCTCAGCCTTCCCGGTGTTATCTCCGGCGTCACTATGGTTCTCATACCCTCTGTAAGCACCTTCTATATCTCCCAGAAGCTCGGTAACGGCAAGTTCTTCCTCATAGGCGACGCCATCGAGGGTCAGTATGTTGCAAATAATCTCCATTTTGCAGCAGCCATTGCCTTTATCCTTATGATAGTTCTTCTGGTTGGTATGGCCGTCATGAAGTATTTTGTGGATAAGAAAACTTATGGAGGTGCACGATGAAATTAGCCTCCAGAATTTATACTGCCATTATTTTTATTTTCCTTTTCGCTCCCATTGTTATCCTCCTCATATTCTCCTTCAACGAGGCCAAGAGCCTTTCCGTGTTCTCCGGCTTCTCCCTGAAGTGGTATCAGGAGCTTTTCAGGGATAGCGAAACCCTTGGAGCGGTTAAAAACACCCTCATTCTGGCCACCTCCGCCGCCCTTATCTCCACGGTTATGGGCACCGCTGCCAGCGTTGGCATCAATAAAATCCGCGCCCGCTGGTATCGCACCGCCATGGATCAGGTGACCAATATTCCCATGATAAACCCCGAAATCATCACCGGTATCAGCCTTATGCTGATGTTCGTTTTCGTGGGAAGACTTTTCGGCGCAACCAGCTCCCTCAGCTTTTGGACAATGCTGATTGCCCATATAACCTTCTGCCTGCCCTATGTTATTTTGCAGGTGCTCCCCAAGCTGCAGCAGATGGACAGATCTCTGCCGGAAGCTGCAATGGACCTGGGCTGCACCCCCATCCGCGCCTTCTTCAAGGTGGAACTGCCCGAAATCATGCCCGGTGTTGTAACCGGTATGATTATGGCCTTCACCATGAGCCTTGATGACTTCGTCATCAGCTACTTCACCTCCGGCAACGGCTTCCAGACTCTGCCCATCAGCATCTATAACATGACCAAGAAAACGGTCACTCCCAAGATGTATGCACTTGCAACCCTAATCTTCTTCGTTATCCTTGCTCTGCTGCTGCTCAGCAACCTCTCCGATAACGACGAAGCCAGAGCCGCGAGAGCCATCCGCCGCAGCCGCCGCGCTGCCAAAAAGGCGGAGAGAATGGTACGCAAGAGCCGTGAGCCCATTGAAAATCCCGTCCGCAAGATTGTTCTTCCCGTTTTTGCCATTGTGGCCATTGCCGCAATTGCTGTCAATGCCTTCATAGGCAGAGACACCCTTGAGCTGAACGTTTATAACTGGGGTGAATATATCTCCGACGGCAGCGAGGGCAGCTTCGACACGATTGACGAGTTCGAAAAATGGTATAAGGAAACCTACGGACAGAAGATAAAGGTGAACTATACAACCTATGCCTCCAACGAGGATATGTATAATAAGATTTCCTCCGGCGCTGTCAGCTATGATGTTATCATTCCCTCTGACTATATGATTCAGCGCATGATAAACGAGGATATGCTTCTGCCCCTGAACTTCGATAATATACCCAACTATAAGTATATCAGCGAAAGCTTCCATGGCCTTTACTATGATAGCGAAAACCTCTATACCGTGCCCTATGCCTACGGTATCATCGGTATAATCTATGATGCCAATGTGGTGGATGAAGCGGACACCGGTTCCTGGGATTTGCTTTGGAACAGCAAATATGCTAACCAGATTCTCCAGTTCAATAATGCCCGCGATGCCTTCGGCACCGCCATGTATAAGCTGGGAATTGATGTTAACACCGCTGACCATGCCGCATGGGACGCAGCTTTTGAAGAACTTCGCACCCAGCTGCCCCTCGTAAAGAGCCGCGTTATGGACGAAATCTATAATATGATGGAATCCGGCGAGGCCTCTGCCGCCGCATACTATGCAGGTGACTACTTCACCATGCGTGATGCTCAGGCAGATAATGTGGATTTGCGTTTCTATTACCCCGATCCCACCAACTATTATATCGACGCCATGTGCATCCCCACCTGCTGTGAAAACAAGGAACTTGCGGAGATATTCATCAACTATATGCTCTCCGAAGAGGCCGCCGTTGCCAACGCAGAGTATACCTGCTATGCCTCTCCCAATAGCCTTGTTTACGAAAGCGAGACCTATAAAGAGGACATGGGCGAGGAGGCTATTGCCGTGCTCTATCCTCCCATGGATAACTTCTCCGAGCTTTATAACACCTATGCCTACCGCAATCTCAGCACCGAAATGCTGGATTACCTGAACACCCTTTGGGAAAACCTGAAGGTGAACTAAAAAAAGGGGCGGCCTCGGTCGCCCCTGTGTTTTAATGTGCCGAGTTTAAAGGCCCCCTTGTGCAAAGGGGGCTGTCAGCGAAGCTGACTGGGGGATTGTCCCAACTCGCCGTAGCCTGAACGATATAATCCGAAGTGCGTTTCTAAGCGCATATGCGTTGACATTGCCGCGTTGTCGACTTTTGAAGGGCGAAAGCCCATCTGCAAGTCGACGCCTTGCACTGCCTTAGCATATGAGCTTAGAAATCTCCGA
>JAFYUG010000156.1 GCA_017558545.1 Oscillospiraceae bacterium
CACGCCCCCGCTACTCTATCTCGTAAGATGGCAGCATAGTTTTTTGACAGGCTGAAAAAATCCCGAATTCCGTAGAATTCGGGATTTTTCTTATTCATGTTCATGGCACAAGGAAAGAGCACCATACCCAAACTGCCGTCATCGATAAAAAAGCAATAGATACTAGCCAAGGTTTGTAATTACTATATTCACCAATTTCTGCTAATCTGGGAAAGTATTTATGATAATATACGGCGCATCTTTCCGGAATGTTTCTTAATTTTGTTTCCCTATAATAAGAAATAGTATATTTCTTTTCTCCTACCGTGTATTCATAGGCGTACTCAGTGGAATGAGGAACCACTCTATAAACCCTGTCATGAGTATTCTGCCATCTCTTCACTTTTTTAAGTATGCCCACACTTTTTCCTATATTTTTCTCATTTCGACCCATAATTCCCAAGACTGCGGTAAGCGCACTTAGAGCAAAGCAGGGAACTATCAAAATCAAAATCCATAGATTCATAGCTCACCTCAAAGATTTTCAAATATCTCCACACCGCGAGTTATTATCCATTTATAAAGTCCGAAGATGGCGAGGGCGAGGATGGCGGCAAACACGGCGGCAACTATCCCTGCGGCCTGTGCGCCGAAGATGACCACGGCCACAACGGGCAGCACCATTATTGCCCAGCCGCCCAATATGGGAATCATTACACTGAAGCCCTGCTTAACCGCCTGCACTTCGCTTTGCCACTCCATCTTGGGCATTTTCAGGTTTGCCCAAAGGCCAAGGAAAATGAGGAAAAGGTTATAAAGCTGTGGCAGCAAAAGCATCCAAAGGAGCATGGCGCCGGATACGCGGAAAACGATTATAGCCGCAATCTGAGCAAGAAGCATACCCGGAGCGCTGAGGATAAGATGGACAAGCATCTTGGCAAACAAAACAAGCTTTGTATCGGTGGGCATGGAGCGGACTATCCAGATATATTTGCCCTCAAGGCTGACGGCGCAGGCGCTATAAGTTACCATGCCGGCCATAGCGCACAGAGCCACAATAATAATAGGTGCAATAAAGCCTTCCATTTCCGGCACCTGAGAAAGCATATCCCGGATCTGGCCGCCCTTTATGATAATGGCTCCGGCAACAATGAGGGTCATGATGCAGCCAAGGCCGCAGTTCATGATTATCAAAGAGGAGCTGAAAAAGCGCTGCCACTCTCTGCGCACAAAGGCGGCAAAGGGAGAGGCCACCTTGGCCTCCTTTTTAACATAGCGCTTTTTGGCGGAGCCCCGGCGTGTGGTGACGGTGCGGATAAAGGTGCGGGCGAGGATGATATATGCCACAGCAAAGGGAACTATAAGGCAAGGCAGACCGATTATAAGACCGGAAAGTTCACCCTCAGCCATAGCCATGGCAAGGCCATAAAGGGGAGTTACCACGCTGATACTGTCCGCCATTTTCTGACCGTTGAGGATAAAGCTTTGCAAAATGGCGTTGATATTGCTTATAACATAGAAATATCCGCCCAGGAAGCAGAGAGAAGCAACGGTGGAAACCAGGTTTTTTCTTTTAACCCTTGCGGTGAGCATAGCCAAAAGCCAGCCGAAAAGGGAGCTTATGGCAAGGCTGAAAAAGGGCAGGAAAATGCAAACCAGCACGAAGGCCACTATGCCCAAAGGATTTACGGGGCAGGTCATGCACCATGCGGCCATGGCAGGGATGGCCACAAGAAGGCAAAAGCCGAAGTTGATGAGCAGCAGACTTGCCATGCGGCTACCAAGCACAGCGGAGGGGGGAATGGGCATACTGAGGAGCAATTCATTATCCTTGGCCTCAAAAAGCTGGCTCTTTGCGGTGAAAATGCTCATTACGAACATAAGCGCAAATGCGGAAATAAAGAAAAATCCGAAATAAAGCCAGCCCAGCCCCATCTCATAAAAGGGAGAGGCCAAAAGGGAAAACCAGCCGAAGAACATTGCCCCGCAGGCAAATATAACGTAAATATACAGCAGGCCGAAGAGCACAGTTTTGCCCTTGCCGCCTTTATTTTTGAAGGCGCTTCTTGCTCCGCCGCCGGTGAGATAGCGAAACCAGGCAAGCAGCCTTGTTTTCAAAAGAAGCTTAAGCATTGCCATCCTCCAGTTCAAGGAACACTTCTTCAAGGCTTGTGTCGCCCTTTACCTCGTCCATGCTGCCGGAAACCACAAGGGCGCCGCCCTTGATGATGGCAACCTTGTCGCAGAGCTTTTCAGCCACTTCAAGAACATGGGTGGAGAAGAATATGGCGCCGCCCCGGTCGCAATGCTCCCGCATCATCTTCTTTAGGCTATGGG
>JAFYUG010000157.1 GCA_017558545.1 Oscillospiraceae bacterium
AATTCAAAGGCCGAATTTTGTGCATTTTTACCTCTGTGAATAAAATTTCCTCTGGTGTAAAATAAACTATGTATCCAATTAAAATGGATTAAGTGTAAAGGAGATTACTCTATGAAAAAACGAGTTATCGGAATTATTTTGGTGTTTTGCATGGTCTTCTCCATGCTGCCCATGATGGCATTCGCTGCTGAATCCGGCTCCCGCTATGTTTTGGAGCAGGAAAAGCGCAGCGAAGCCATTTATACCGCTGTTGGCGCTTTTAGAGATGGATATGCTCCTGTGCAGAACGCAGAAGGCAAATGGGGATATATCCATGAGTCCGGCAAAATTGCTGTTGATTGCAAATATGACTGGGCCAATTATTATAGCGAAGGCGTTGCCTTGGTAGGTAACTACGCCGCAGTATGGTCAGAACCCCTTGAAGATTATTATGAAGGCACCGAGTTCTACCTTATCGATATGAAGGGCAAGGAGATCAAACTGGATACTTCTTCCAAGCCCTGCCTCAACATGCTTGAGACTTTTGACTATTCCTTTGTCTGCAAAAACGGAATTGTCAATGCCTGCGGCGTTCCCTTCACTGCGGATGGAGAACCCATAATTGTTAAAAATCCCGAGGTGTTGGAGACTACCGGATACATCGAGTATATAGACGGCACCAGAGTGAATGCCTATGATTTCTTTGTCATGACCGGCACTGCCAGCGCAGAGGGCCTTATATCCATGGAAACTGATGGCATCGGTCAGATGAGTGCCTATCAGAACTTTATTATGGACTCCGAAGGCAACATTGTGCGCAGTTTTGAGCCCCGCGATATTGACTATTCCTACTCCGGTGTAGATAATGTTTGGCTTGCGGAAGACGGCATGCTTATAATCCGCTCTGCCGGTTATGAAGAGCAGTGGTGGGAGAGCAACGCGAAATTGAGCTATCGCGTTGAAGACGCATTTGGAAATGTTATTATTCCCGAAGGCAGCTTCGAGAACTTCTTCTATATTCTCGACGGTAGATTTTTCTGCGATGGCCTTCTCGTTGTGATGGATGAAAATGATAACTATGGCGCTATAGATGCCGAAGGTAAGGTCGTAATTGATTTTATCTATGATTATATGGCTCCCTTTGGCGGCGGTTATGCTTCAGTTCTTCGTGACGGTGAGTATATCTACGTGGACACCAAGGGCAACGAATACGAAGTTGTCGGCGTGGACGGAGAAAAAACTCGATTGAACGATGCAAGCAGATTTAAAAATGGATTTGCATGGGTCCATGATAGCAATGGATTCTATTATCTTATTTCCGATAGACAGGTGGACGGCAAGCTCTACCCCGTTGAAAATTCTGCTGATAAGGGCGAAGTAGGCGCGGACTTCTATGAGAGCAACGGCCTTTACGGCGTATGTTGGAATACTGTAACAGAAAAGAAGACCGATGTTACTGAGGCCAAGGTGGGCGATAGCTTTGTCTATGTGGATGATGTTAAGCTTGAGCTGAGCAAGCCCATTATTGATATCTACGAAGTAACATATGAAGAATATGTACTTCTTCCCGATGAGCTTCAGAATGAATTCGGTTCTCTCCGCGAAAGAGTTGAGAAAACCGATAAGGTATATGTGCTTGAAGAGGGCACAGAGGTATCTTTCCCTTATGGTTACACTTGGGGAGCAGGATATAGCTATTTCGATTTTGAAGGCACCGGCGTCTATGCTGAGGATATGGCAAGCGGCGGATATACCCCCAATTACTGGCCCGAGGAGATAGTGCTGCCTGTTAAATGGACCTTGAGCAGAGTCAATGAAAACTATATCTCCTGCTGGGATATAATCGAAATGCTGCTGGATAAGAACGGCGATTATATGTTCGCAGATGGCAGACTCAAGACCAACTTTGAAGGCAAGTTCTTCTATGAGGTAAGAGCAGATGAGACTCATGTTCATGAATATGAAAGTGTTGTAACCGCACCCACCTGCACCGAGGAAGGCTACACCACCCATACCTGCGCCTGCGGCGATAGCTACACCGATACCACCGTAGCAGCCACCGGTCATAAGTGGGATGATGGCAAGGTAACCATCGAGCCCACCGAGGAGACCGAAGGCGTAAGAACCTTCACCTGCACTGTCTGCTCTGCTACTAAGACCGAGACCATTGCACCTCTTGCTCATGAGCATGATTATGCTTCCGAAGTAGTCGCTCCCACCTGCACCGAAGATGGCTACACCGTCTATACCTGCGCCTGCGGCGATACTTATGGAGATTACATAGTAAAAGCTACCGGTCATAAGTGGGATGATGGCAAGGTCACCACCGAGCCTACCGCAGAAAAAGAAGGCGTAAAGACCTTCACCTGCACCGTCTGTTCCGAGACCAAGACCGAGAAGATAGATAAGCTCCCCGAGGAAGAAAAGCCCGATGAGCCCATCGAAAATCCCTTCCTTGATGTTAATGATAAGGACTTCTTCTTCCAGCCTGTTATGTGGGCGGTTGCTAACAACGTTACCAGCGGTCTCAGCGCCACCGCCTTCGGTCCTTCCAAGGGCTGCACCCGCGCTCAGGTTGTAACCTTCCTGTGGCGTGCTGCCGGTGAGCCTGCTCCCACCAGCGACGTGAACCCCTTTGCCGATGTGAAGGAAGGCCAGTATTATTATGACGCCGTTCTGTGGGCAGTTGAAAATGGTATCACCACCGGTCTGAACGCCACCACCTTTGGCACCAATGCCGATTGCAACCGCGGCCAGATAGTAACCTTCCTGTGGCG
>JAFYUG010000158.1 GCA_017558545.1 Oscillospiraceae bacterium
CCTCATGGAGCTGCTGCCCGACAACAGAATCGGATGGAGCATCCGGCTGCTTCTCGGCACCGGTATGCGATCACAGGAGCTTCTCGCTCTGGAGCCACGGCACATCGAACCGGACGGTTCCTGCATCCACATCCGCCAAGCCATCAACATGATCAAAGGCACGGCGGTGATCGGAACACCCAAGTCCAGAGACAGCTACCGCGATGTTCCTGTGCCGGAGAGTATCAGAGAATATGCGGTCAAGCTCCGCACCACGGAAGCCAAGTTTATCTGGGAAATGAAAAAGAAGGATGCACCCTGTAACCCCGCTACCTTCCGCGATCATTTCAAAAAGGCTCTGGAGGATATCCCCGGTGTACGGGTACTGACGCCCCACAGCTGCCGTCATACTTATGTGTCTCAGATGCAGGCGCTCGGCGTTGACCTCGCTACCATCCAGAGCATCGTCGGTCACGCAGACGTCGATATGACCCAGCATTACCTCCACGTGCAGGAGAGCATCCGTCAGGACGCCATCGCAAGGTTCAGCAAGGCTTTTACTTCTGAAACCACAGACCCGGACAAGCCCACGGACGGGGCCTGCAAGGTTCTGAAATTCCCCAAAGTGGGATGAAAAAAGCGGCTCGATCAAAATCGAACCGCCGACCTCTTGAAACAGATTGGATTTTTTGGACATTTCGTAATTCTGGTCAAAACTCTGGTCAGAAAAGTACCGGGCAAAATAAAAGTACCACGAAACAGCAAAAAGCCTTGAAAACCAATGGTTTCCAAGGCTTCGATGGTGGAGATAAGCGGGATCGAACCGCTGACCTCTTGAATGCCATTCAAGCGCTCTCCCAGCTGAGCTATACCCCCATATTTTGTTCGCAGTTCAGACTGCAAGAGATATAATAGCAGGCGAAGGGGTGTTTGTCAATACTAAAATGCGAAAAATATTGAAAATATTATCATTTTATACTGCACCACCCAACACAAAGGAATGAAGTCCCGATTATGGGACTTCATTTTATTTACAATAGCAGTACAAGGCCGCATTTGGCCTCATGATGATGCCAAATATTGTTGACTGGATTTTATCTAGAAAGTAAAATGGGGGGGAGAAAGATGTTTGCACTCATCACGTTTATTATTGATTTTATAACGGAGCTTCTTGGGTGGAGCAGCTTTGCGTTTGCGGTGCTCATTGGCGTTGCACTGCTGCTCGGACATAAAAAATTCTTTATTGCATGGTGTTTCGTGGGTTATGCAGGCGCATTTTTAATTATCAGGATTTTCATTCCCGAAATGTATCATCAAGTTGTGCCGGTGCTTATTATCACGATGGTAACAATGAGTATAATTTTCTCCCGCTATGAGGATCGCAAAAACGGAAAAAGGTGGTGGACTCAATGAGCGAAATAATGACATATACCAAGAAAATGTTTGACCCTCTGCGTCCGGATGCGGAACTTATCGATATTAAGGACATTGCTCATGCGCTCAGCATGCTCTGCCGCGCCAACGGACATTTCAAAAGCTTTTATTCCGTGGCTCAGCATAGCATAAATTGCATGCATGAGGCCAAGGCGCGAGGCTGCTCTGAGAAGATACAATTAGCTTGCCTGCTCCATGACGCCAGCGAGGCATATTTGTCCGATGTCACCCGCCCCGTGAAGGCAGAACTTCCCAGATATAGCGAGATAGAGCAACCCTTGCAGGAGCTGATATGGGAAAAGTGGCTGACAGAGCCACTGACGAGTGATGAGGAAGCGCAGGTTTTTCAGATTGATGATGCCATTCTCGCCCACGAGTTTATTAATCTTATGGGAGAAAAACTTGGAGATACTGCGCCTCTGCTCTTTTCCCTTCCAGAATTTACATTTACCGGCTTCGACACTTGCAAACAGGAGTTCATTAGGCTTTTTTATAGATTGACAAAGCGCGAAAAGAGCGTATTTGCGGTGGGTATTGACTGGATGAAACCCTATTGGCTGGCAGTTGAGCTGCGAGGAGAGGAAATCTCCATTGCCAAGTTAAAGCATATTTCCGAAATTAACGAGCGCTATAAATATGCGGATGCCGTGCTTATCGATATCCCCATAGGTTTGCCGGAAGATGAACAACAAGCCAAATTGCGTCCGGACAAGTTTGCAAGGGCGTATCTGAAAGGCGCAAGGAAATCTTCCGTATTCAATGTGCTCTATCGTCAAATTGTGTATGCGCAATCAAGCGAACAGGCTTGGGCGCTAAACCGAGAGCTTAACGCAAAAATGGCAATTGTCAGCGATGCACTTCGTCCTATGCTCCGAGAAGTGGACGAATTTTTGCGGGATAATCCCTACTGGCAGAATAGGCTATTGGAAAGCCATCCGGAACTGACATTTCAGATTTTGAATAAGGGAAAAGGCTTAGCTTATTCCAAGCACAAAGCTGAAGGACTTGAAGAGCGGCGCAATATACTGCATTCCTACGGCGTGGATACCGCGACGGCATTGGCCGCCTTTCCAATAGCTAAACATGAGGATGTGCTGGATGCTATAAGCCTTGCATTGTCCGCGAAGCTTGGGTGCGAAAATGGATTTGTATCTATCCCCACAAAACCAGTTTCCGACAATAGAGGACTGAAAATGCAAATGGTATTTGGTAAAGTTTAGAATAAATTAATAGCTGATAAAAACCGCAGGGCATCTTTTAAGACACCCTGCGGTTTATGTATTTACTTGGATTTACTTACCCTTCTTAGCAGCTCTTGCGGCATATTTCTTCTTGAAAATCTGCTTTCTCAGCAGAATAACGTTCAGCACCACGAAGAGGGCGGCGAACACGCAAAGGCACATAATGGTCTTGCCAACGCCCTGGGGGCAGACGCCAACCAGCAGGAAGAGGGGGAAGCCGAACAAAATTGCCCAAGGCTGGTGATAAACAAGGTTATCGCTGGCCTGAGTTTCAAACTTGGGGTCCAGCTCGCGGAGCAGAATGGCGCCGGTGGAGGCGGTGCCGGTCTGCATACCGTAGATGGAGAGGAAGGCCTCGTGCTCATAATAGGGGAACACTCTCTTGCAGATATAGCGATGGTAAATATAGGTGCCGATGGCGCCGAGGACGCAGATAACGGAAAGGGGAATGATGAAGCTGGGGGTGGTGAAGGCGTTCAGGTCGATGGCGGCGATGGACGCGATAACCATGATGTCGAACATAAAGCCGGAGATGCGGTTGAGCATGAAGTTGTTGGCATAGTCGCGCTTCATAACGCCGCTCTTACGCAGCTTGGCCAGCACCATCTTAACCAGCATACCGAAAATGGTGGAGAAGAGGAACTGGAAGCCCCAAATCATGCTCTGGATAGTGCCGCCGAGACCGCCGAATATGCCGGCCTCGATGAGGCAGTTAACGCCCTTCATGAAGAGGAAGGCCATAATGTATGCAATGAAAACAAGGGACACCTGAATGGTGAACTTGTCCATGCTCTCGCTGAGGGGGATTTCGTTCTCGCCTGCGTACTTATCGAGGGTCATTTCGTCGTGGGCGTCCTTGCCGGTGGAGCCGGAGATAATGCCCTTTTTGCGGAGATTGCGAAGAGCGATAACGCCGCCGACGGAGGAGGCCACGAAGCCCATGGATGCAACGGCAAGACCGAAGGAAGTGCCGTTTTCGAAGCCGTAGCTATACTCGAAGGTGTGACCCCAGGTGTAAGCCTGTCCGGGACCCTGACCATAGCCAAGGGGGAGCAAAATGCCGGAGGCGACGAAGCTGCCTATGGCGTAGAAAAGGATGATAGTCACAACAAGACCGATGACTGCCTGCAGGAGGTATCCGTTAACAACTGCCAGACCGGTATCCATAGCGCCGGTTTTGGAGCGCTTATCGGACTTCTTATCAACGGTACGCAGCGCCATGGCGGCGAAGCCGAGGCCGAGACCGTGATAAGTGAGTATCTCAAGTATGCCATTTTCGTAAAGAGGCGTGTTGAGAACGTGTTTGCAGAAAGTGTGGACGATGAGCAGGATAAAGCCACCCAAAACGGATGAGGGAATCATCAGCTTTTTCAGGGGAGCAATGGTGTTGCGCAGGGTGTTTGCCACGATCATGGATACGAAGAGGATGGTCATGGTGATGACAAAACTCCATACGCCGGTATCCCATAGGTTCATTCCTGTTGTCATGTGTTTTCTCTCCTTTTTTCATCTATGTTAATATATATTAAAAAAACGGCTAAATTAGCATCGTTTGTCGCATATCGCAGTTTTGGGGAGAAATTATTAATAATTTATTATGTTCCAATTATGTTGAATTGTCAAGAAAAAGGGCTTTTCGGTGAAAAATCTTTACATCGTTTAACCTTGGGAGTATAATGGGGCAAAGCTTTCAGGAGGAAAAGAAAAATGGAAAAGAAAAACGGATATATCGTTGTTGACCCCGACTATGTCTGCTGTTATTTCTCCCGCGGTTTCTGGTCTTTGGACGAGGAAATGGACGCCTGCCACGGCTGCAATCACTATAACGATGATGATAGCACCTGCCGCTGCAAGGAGAAAAATAAGGACTGAGATATAATTAAAAGCACTCGCCAAAGTCAGGTGCATATAAAACAGTTTTGCACCGCACCCAAGCCTCCCTCTGACGAGGGAGGTGGCAAAAATCTTAGATTTTTGACGGAGGGAGAGAAAACTACCCCTCAGTCAGCCTAAAGGCTGACAGCTCCCCCGACAAGGGGAGCCTACCCAAAACCTACATACAGCAAACCCGACCTATGATTGCAATTATAGGTCGGATTAACTGTTTTACGAGCACACGTGGAAGGCGAGTGCTTTCCCTTTTTAATGGCTTCTCCTTGAGGAGAAACTGACTGATGAGGTGTTTTGCATCGGCAGCA
>JAFYUG010000159.1 GCA_017558545.1 Oscillospiraceae bacterium
AAGGGTGCTGACGGTGTTGGCACGTCTGCGTCTGCGGGCATAGTTTTCCCGGGTCATTTCACCGCTGCGGCGAAGAGGAGGCACATTGGGAGGAATTACCTGACCCTGCTGATGGATAAATACTTCTTCATCATCGTTATCATTCTCAGCGATAGACTGAATTGTGCCCGTGTTGGAAAGGCGATACTCATTGAGATCATTCAAAAGATCGTCAACGCTCTGATAACGCTCATTGATATCTGCATTCATAGCCTTCAGAGTGATTCTCTCCAGCTCATCGGGGATATCGGGGTTGATCTCGCGAAGACCCTTGGGTGCAGAGGAAACATGCTGCAAAGCAACGGCCTCGGCGCTCTCCCCGGTATAAGGCAATGTGCCTGTCAGCATTTCATACATAACAACGCCAAGAGAATATATATCGCTTCTGGCGTCAACACCCTGTCCCTTAGCCTGCTCGGGAGAAATATAGTGAACGCTGCCAACGGCAGTTTCTTCCGGAGCATGGGCATTTTCCAGATGGGCAATGCCAAAGTCAGCAACCTTAACTGCGCCATCCATGGCAATCATAATATTCTGAGGCTTAATATCCCTCTGAACAATTCCCTTGGAATGGGCATGGTTAAGAGCCTTGGCTATCTGGGTTGCGAAATGAACGCTTTCCTTGTAGCCAAGAGAGCCCTTGGTTTTCATATAGATTTTGAGGGTGACACCCTCGATAAGCTCCATTACGATATAATCCATATCGGGAGTTCGGCTAACATCGTATATAGAAACTATATTGGGGTGGGACAGCATGGCAACAGCCTGAGCTTCCTTCTTGAAGTTATCGCGGAAGCTTTCATCATGAGCCATGTCCTCGCGGAGCATTTTAATTGCGACATAACGGTTGAGAAGATGGCAGCGAGCCTTGAAAACATAGGCCATACCGCCTTTTCCTATAACCTGCTGAATTTCATATCGGTTATCCAGCATCATGCCGAGGTATTTATTTCCGTTTTCGTCCATTTCCAATACCTCCTTTAAAGTTGGGCTATGAACACTGTAACATTATCAGGTGCGCCCCGTTCCAAGGTGAGGCGCATCATTTCATCGGCGTTTTGTTTTATATCATCGCCGAAAGAAGATAATGCCAGTATTTCCTGATCGGAGAGCACATTGCTCAAACCGTCGGAACAAAGAAGGATTTTAGATTCCTTCTCGGGAGTAAATTCGAATGTATCACATTTCACCGCTGCCTCTATTCCTATGGCGCGGGTAATGTAGTTTTTCTGGGGATGGCGGGAAGCTTCTTCTCTGCTAAGCTGTCCCTTGGCAACCATTTCCTCAACAAGGGAATGGTCTCTGCTTATTTGGCGAATTTCTCCTCCGCTTATAAGATAGGCGCGGCTATCGCCAACATTGGCCACAAGACAACGGCCATTATTCACGAGAAGGCCAACCAGCGTGCAACCCATACCCATGCAGCCAAAATCGGTGAAAGAACGGTCATACACCTTGATATTGGCATAATTCACGCCTTCGCGGAGTATTTTTTTCATTTCCTTTGGATTCATATCAGAAGAAAAAAGTTCCCCTGTATGAAGCATAAAGGCCTCTGTGGCCATTGCACTGGCAATGGATCCGGAAAGAGCGCCGCCCATACCGTCGCACAGAACAGCGCACAGGGCATCTTCGCCATCTTTGAAAATGAAACGAAAATCGTCCTGATTTTCTTTTCTCACTGCGCCCTTATCAGTAATACCGTAAGCTTTCAACTTTTACTTCTCACCTCTCATCTGCTCCTTCTCCCGCTTTCTGCGAAGCTGTCCGCAGGATGCATCAACATCTCCGCCCAGCTTGCGGCGAATGGTGAAATTAGCACCCTTGGATTCAAGAACACGGCAAAAGGCTTTCAGATTATCTTTTTTGGTGGGGGCAAATTCTCTCTCCTCAACATGGTTGAGAGGAATGAGATTTATGTGAGCGCCTATTTTGGTAGCTATCTCGCCAAGTTTTTCTGCCTGAGAAACGCTATCATTGACGCCGTCTATCATGGAATACTCAAAGCTTATTCTTCGTCCTGTGCGGTCAAAATATCGCTTGCAGGCTTTGATAAGCTCGTCCACGCCGCAATGTCTGTTGGCAGGCATAAGCTTGGAGCGGGTTTCATCATCGGGGGCGTGAAGGCTAACAGCCAGGGTTATCTGCAAATCCTCCTTGGCAAGAGCATCCATTCCCTCAATAATTCCGCAGGTGGAAAGAGATATATGGCGCATGCCTATATTCAAGCCCTCGGGATGATTTACAAGACGAAGGAACTTAATAACATTATCATAGTTATCCAGGGGCTCACCAATACCCATAATAACAATATTGCTTATTCTCTCGCCGCTATCCAGCTGGGAGAAGAGCACCTCATCCAGCATTTCGGAGGGGGTAAGATTTCTTACAAGGCCGCCAATGGTGGAAGCGCAAAAGGCGCAGCCCTGTCTGCATCCAACCTGAGAAGAAATGCAAACTGTGTTGCCATGGTCATAACGCATCAAAACAGTTTCGATGGCATTTCCGTCTCTAAGCTCCCAAAGATATTTAATGGTGCCATCTATGGCGCTGACCTGCTTATTAAGCAGCTTCAGAGAGTTTATATATCCCTCCGCGGAAAGCTTTTCGCCCAAAGCCTTGGGAATATTGCTCATCTCTTCAAAGCTTTGAGCCCCTTTGGAAAACCAAGAAAAAAGCTGCTTTGCTCTGAATTTGGGCTGACCCAAGCTCTTGAGATATTCCTCAAGCTCCTGAGGCAGCATAGATTTCAAATCTGTCATCATATTCTCCTAAGTTTGGCAATGAAAAATCCGTCTGTACCATGGCGGTGAGGCCAAAGCTGCATCATGCCATTTTTGCTTTCTCCAAGTCCGGGAAGAGTGAATTCTTCGAGAGCGAATTCCTTATTTTCTTCAAGGAATTTTTCTACCACATTGCCGTTTTCCTCGGGACGCACGGTGCAGGTGGAATACAAAATGCGTCCTCCGGGGGCAACATATCGGGATGCATTTTTCAATATATCAAGCTGAATGGGGCAAAGGCCGTCGAAAGAGGCCATATCTTTATATCTTATATCAGGCTTTTTGCGAATAACACCCAAGCCTGAGCAAGGCACATCCGCAATAACAAGATCAAATTTTCCCTCAAATTCGGGAATGAATACTCTTCCATCAGCAGCGCGTGTGGAATGATTTTCTATACCCAATCTCTCAGCGCTTTCCTTTATGCGCTTAAGCTTGTTTTCATGTATATCGCAGGAAGTTATGTCCGCGCCGCCGCTGATAACAGCTGCGGCAAAGCTTTTACCGCCGGGAGCAGAGCATACATCCAGGATTTTTTCACCCTTTTTAGGCTGAGCTGCCAGAACGGACATAAAGGCGGCTTCATCCTGAACATAGAAATGTCCTTCCTTAAAACCGGGCAGCGCAGAAACTGCTCCTGTATCATTCATAAGAATGCAGCCATCAAGATAGGGATGTTTTTCTGCCTCGAAGCCCTTTTCTATAAAAGCAGCATATAAGGAATCTCTATCGGTTTTAAGAGTGTTGGTCATAATGGAAACGGGGACATTTCCGTTATGGCACTTATAAAGAGCCTCTGTTTCCTCTATTCCAATAAGGGAAACAAAATACTCTGTGAGTGTTTCGGGGTGGCTATATTTAATGGAAATGCGCTCAATTTCGCTCTTTCCCGAAGGCTCCAAAAGCTCGGCCTTGTTGGCGCTGATTTTACGAAGAACAGCATTTACAAAGCCGCTGGCTCTTGTGTAGCCAAGTTTTTTGGTAAGCTTAACTGCTTCGTTGACAGCTGCGGAAACGGGAATTCTGTCCATGAAAAGCAGCTGATAGGCGGACATACGCAAAATGTCAAGAACTTTGGGCTCAAGCTTATTCAGTTTTACAGAAGAATAGGCGGCAACACTATGATCCAGCAAAATTCTGTTTTGCATAACGCCATAGCAAATGGCGGTGCATAGGCCTCTGTCGCGTCCATCAAGCTTGGATGCATCCATAACAGAGCCGAGAACAGCGTCGGACCAAGCCTCCGCTCTTCTGCATTTTTCAAGAAAAGTTAGTGCCGCAAGTCTTGCATCGGGCATATTTTTACACCTTTATGGGATGACCGAGAAGGTAATCCGCTGCTTTCATACGTTTTTTTCCGGGTGCCTGAAGCTCGGTTATAAGAAGGGTCTTGCCCTCGCCGCAGGCAATTTCTATTCCTGCCTTGCCTGCGGAAACAATACTTCCGGGAGCTTTGGCAGTTTTGTTAGTGGTAAATTCGCAGGAAAAGGCCTTAAAAACCTTGTCCTCAATTTCAAAAGTTGCGGTGGGCCAAGGCTGGAGGCCATAAATCCACTTGCTGATTTCCTTGGGGGAACGAGTCCAGTCTATGGGGCTAAAGCTTTTATCAAGCTGCTTTGTATAAGTGGCCTCGGCGTGATTTTGAGGAGTGCGGGGAACGCCGCCTTTCTGAAGATTGGACAGGGTTTTATGCAGCAGCTCAGCGCCCATAACCATAAGGCGGTCGAAAAGCTCTCCGGAAGTTTCCTTCTCCCCTATCTCAGTTTCCTCAGTATAAATAATATCGCCTTCATCCATGCCAGTGGACATAAACATGGTGCTGACGCCGGTTACTGCGTCGCCATTAAGAACAGCCCACTGAATAGGAGCGCTTCCTCTATACTTAGGCAGAAGAGAGCCATGGACATTTATGCATCCAAGAGGAGGAACAGCCAGCATGTCATCGGGAAGAATGCGGCCATAGGCAACAACGGCGGCAACATCGGGCTTGAGGGAAGTGAGCATCTCAAGAGCAGTTCCGTCTCTCATTTTCTCAGGCTGGAAAACAGGAATTCCCGCCTCCACAGCAACTTCCTTGACGGGAGAGAAGCTAAGATTCATGCCTCTGCCCTTGGGCTTATCGGGCTGGGTGAAAACGCCAACCACATCGTAGCCCTCTTTTATGAGCTTTTTCAGGGACTCCGCTGCAAAGTCGGGAGTTCCCATAAATACAACGCGCATATTATTCCTCGTCTCCTTCTGCATAGAAGCTGTTAAGCTCCTCGTTGGAGAGAATTTTCTCGGCTATGTCAACGAAAAGGCGGCCTTCGAGATGGTCTATCTCATGGCAGAAACAGCGGGCGGTGAGACCGGTGCCTTCAACCTCGAAGAACTGACCAAAACGGTCCTGAGCTCTGACCTTTACATAGTCGGGACGGGTAACAAGGCCAAATACGCCGGGAACGCTGAGGCAGCCTTCGGGACCCTTCTGCTCGCCGGCAGTTTCAATGATTTCGGGATTTATAAGCTCGATGACATATTCATGTTCACCTTCGGGAACATTGGTCTCAAGAACCAAAACGGCTCTGCGCAAAATTCCTACCTGAGGAGCTGCGAGGCCTACGCCGCCGCTTTCGATAAGGGTATCGCCCATATCGTCAAGAAGAGTATGGAGTCTTTCATCAAAGTTAACAACGCTTCTGCAGCGCTTTTCAAGGCAGCGTTCGCCCTTTTCTACTATATTTCTCAGTGCCATATTTATCTCCTTATAAATCCTTATAGTAAGGGGTTCATATCTGCGTAAACAGAAACCCCACGATATTCTCTTTGAGTATTGCTATGGATAAGTATTTTGGATACTGCTGCTCTAACTTCCCTGTCGGGTTGGCATCTTAAAATCAGCTTATATCGGAATTTGCCTGCGACCTTGACTATTGGGTATGGGGCAGGGCCAAGTATATCCGTATTGAGCCTTGTGCCTAGAGCATGGTGAAGAAGCTTTTTTATCTCTCCGCAGCATCGCAAAACGGTGCTCTCGTCCCCACCTATAACAGTTATTGCTATCATTTGGGTGAAGGGAGGACATTTTTGAACTCTGCGAAGGTCAATTTCTTCTTTATAGAAGGCCTCATAATCCTGTTTTGCCGCAAATCGTATAACGCTGTTTTCAGGAGTGAAGCTTTGAATAATGGCTCGTCCCGGTCTTTGCGCTCTGCCCGAGCGGCCTATTACCTGAGTTATAAGAGAAAATGTTCTTTCAGCCGCTCTATAATCTCCGCAATAAAGGCTTTGGTCTGCGCTTAGAACGCCAACAAGAGTAACATCCTCGAAGTTGAGTCCCTTTGTGACCATCTGAGTGCCTATCATTATGGGAATATGTTCCTCACGAAATCTGCTCAAAAGAGCATCGTGGCTTCCGGCCTCTGTGACAGTATCTGTGTCCACGCGAAGAGTTTCAACTTCGGGAAACATTTCGCGAAGCTGCTCTTCTATTCGCTCCGTTCCATCGCCCGTGAAGCAAAGCTCTCCTCCGCAATCGGGACATATGGTGGCAGCGCGGCGGGAATAACCGCAATAATGACATTGCAAGCGCTTAATTCCTGCGTGATAAGTAAGGCTTACGGAGCAATGAGGGCACTTATAAATGTACCCACAGTCGCCGCAGGTTATAAGCTTGCTGGTGCCTCTTCGATTAATGAAGAGAATACTTTGTTCTCCGTTATCGATATTCTTTTGAAGCTCTTCACGGAGAAAAGAGCTTATGCAGCTATTGTTGCCCCGTCTAAGTTCCCTTTTCATGTCCACAATCTTAACCTCCGGCAAAGCCATACGGTTATAACGATTGGGGAGATTATAAAAGGAATACTGACCCATTTGGGCGGCATACATGGAGCAGACATCGGGGGTGGCGCTGCCAAGGAGAAGCACGGCTCCGTCTTTATGGCAGCGGAATTTAGCCACATCTGTGGCGTGATAGCGGGGAGCAGATTCGGATTTATAGGTATCCTCCTGCTCTTCATCGATGATAATTAAACCAAGGTTTTCGCAAGGTGCAAAAATTGCACTTCTTGTGCCGATAACAAGCCTTGCCTCCCCTTTTTTCACGCGCTTCCACTCATCATAGCGCTCAGCCACGGAAAGAGAAGAATGAAGCACAGCAATTTTATCGCCGAAATGGGAAGAGAAGGTTTGAAGCATCTGCGGGGTAAGTGCGATTTCGGGAACAAGCAGAATAACAGCCTTATCCCTATTCAAAACAGAATCGATAAGCCTGATATAAACGGAGGTTTTTCCGCTGCCGGTTACGCCGAAAAGAAGGGCAGCCCCAGCTTTTTCGTCAAGACAAAGCTTCTTAAGGCCCTCATAAGCCCTGCTTTGGTCATCATCAAGCTCAGGAATCGCTTTCTTCTCCCCCTGTTTAAAGGTGGGACGGCGAAAACTCTCCTTATGGAAAAACTCAATTATGCCCGCTTCTGCAAGACTTTTAATGGTGGGTCGGGATGCTCCGGTGAGAGTTCTTACCTCGGCGGTTTCCCCTTCATATACAGCGGAAAGCAAGCTCAAAACAGCTGCTTGCTGGGGAGCTTTTTTTCTCTTCTGAGAAGCCAGCTCATAGGCCTCTTCTCCGCTTACACAAAGGCGGATATATTCCGTCATCTTATCCTTGGCCTTGCGCTTTCCGTCAACACTAAACCAAAGACCGGCAGGCAAAATGGCTCTGACCGCCTCATAGACTGTACAGAAAAATCTCTCACGCATCCAAAAGGCCAGTTCAAGCTGGTCTTTTGTCAGCACAGGCTCTTCATCCAAGAGGGAAATTATGGCCTTGGGGCTTTCATAATCTGTCTTATCGCTTACAGAGAGAACAATTCCCTCCGCTTTTCGGTTGCCTCTTGAAAAGGGAATGTGAACACGCATGCCGGGTTTTATTTTCTCGGCAAAGGGAGCAGGGACAAGGTAGTCATAGGGTCTATCAAGCCAATATGTAAGCTCCGATACTGCTATCTTGGCGTATACTTGGCTCATTTACTACCCTCCCCTGCTTAAATTCGATTAGTTATTTCTTACTCTTCTTCTGCCTGCTTGGGAACCATGCTGATCTTGCCG
>JAFYUG010000160.1 GCA_017558545.1 Oscillospiraceae bacterium
GACCTTGAGGACATCCTTGCAAGCCGCCGCAGAGTTAAAAACATTATCGTCAGCGAGCTTAAGGCCGTGGGCAAAAAGTATGCTCAGGAGAGAAGAACCGGCATAGTATACTCCGACGAAGTGTAAGAGCTCAGCGAAGTTGAGCAGGTGGAGGAATATCCCTGCACTCTCTTCCTCTCCAGGGAGGGCTATTTCAAGAAAATCACTCCCCAGTCTCTGCGCATGAGCTCCGAGCAGAAGTATAAGGAAAATGACTCTCTTAAAACTTCCTTTGAGTCCAATAACCGCAATGAGCTTCTTATTTTCACCGATAAACAGCAGGTTTATAAATGCCGCGTAAGCGATTTTGAGGACACCAAGGCCAGCGTTTTGGGCGTATACCTGCCCACCAAGCTTGGCATGGACGAGGGCGAGAATGTTTTGGAGATGATAGACCCCGGCGATTACTCCAAGCAGCTTCTGCTCTTCTTTGAAAACGGCAAGTGCGCCCGCGTAACGCTGGAAAGCTACGCCACCAAAACAAACCGCAAACGCCTCACCGGTGCTTACTCCGATAAGAGCCCCCTTCGCACCGTTATGCTTCTTGAGGACGAGTGCCAGATTGCCTGCTTCACCACGGAAGGCAGAGCCCTTGTTTTCAACACCGCCCTTATCCAGCCCAAAACCAGCCGCTCCACTCAGGGTGTTGGCATCATGAACATCAAGAGCAAGTGGAAGCTGGATTATGCGGAGAGACTTGAAAAGACCACCATACAAAATGTTGCCCGCTATCGCGTCCGCAGTGTGCCCGCCCTGGGTGCTCTGCTGAAAGAAGAGGATAGGGGAGAGGAACAGATGAGCTTGCTCTGAAACCGAAACGGAGGTTTTCAATATGGATGGAATAAAACTTAAGGAAAACGCCATCATTTATTTGAAGATAATAGTTGGCTCCATTATTTATGCCGCCAGCTTCCGATTTTTCATCTATCCCAATGATGTTGTTCTCGGTGGCGTTGTTGGTATAGCCACTATTCTCAATTACCTTACGGATCTTCCCGTCGGCGTAATGACCATAGTTTTCAACATCCCCCTTTTCATATTCTCATGGCGCCATTTGGGCTTGAAATTCCTTATTTCCAGCCTCATTGCCATGCTCATAAGCTCCACCTTGATGGACCTTATGGAGAATATCCATTTTGTGGCCACCACAGATCCCCTTTTGGCCTCCACCTTTGGCGGCGTTATAAAGGGCCTTGGCCTTGGCCTTATCTATTCCACTACCGCCACCGTTGGCGGCACGGATATAATCGCCAAGTTCCTGCGCAAAAAATATCAGCATATCAACTTCTCCACCTTCATTTTGATTATGGATGTGTTTATATTCCTGGTCTTCGCCCTTCTCTTCGGCAAGCTGGATAGCGCCATGTATAGCGCAATTTGTATGTTCATCACCACTCATGTGATTGACCTCATTCTCTACGGCGCTGTTAACAGTAAGGTTTGCTATATCATCACCGATGAATCTGTGGCTTTGAAGGAGGCCATAACCGGCAAACTCCACCGCGGCGTCACCTATATCCACGGAGAGGGCGCATGGTCCGGCCAGCAGAAGAATATAATCCTCTGCGTTATTAAGCGAAGTCAGATTGTTGAGCTTAGAAAGCTGGTCAGAGATATAGACTCCAATGCCTTCATGATAGTTTCCGACTCCAGAGAAGTGTTCGGCAAGGGCTTCACCCATATTGCCGACGAGAATTGAAAACTATGAAAAACAAAAGATTATTTTTGATATTCGCTCTGCTGTGCGCTGTGGTGCTCATCTCCGGCTGCGGCCTTTTCAGCTCGGAGTACTATGTGTCCGAGCCCTTTGAGGTGGAAAGCGGCCTAGTCTACGGCGGAGAAAGAGAAGTTAAAAATGCTGCCGCTTTGAAAAGCGCTTTGATGGAGCTTATTCAGGCAGGGGAGAATCGCGGAAGCTTCCGCTTCAGCAATTATAGCGGCTCCATCGTGGATGATTTATCGGATATAAGCCGGGAAATCCGCACGGAAAATCCCCTTGGCGCATACGCCGTTGATAGCATAAGCTATGACACCAACCGCATTCTCAGCTACTATGTGGCAGATGTAGATATCAGCTATAAGGTGAGCAAGGAAGATATTTTGTCCATTGTGAACATCTCCGATGCCGATGAGCTGAAGGGCTATATCTATGATGCGCTGGATAACTATTACGGCGAATTGGTGTTCAGGGTATATTCCCCCGAGATTGATGGCGCTTATATCAGCTCCTACATAGAGCAGTGCTATTATTCCGATCCCCTTTTCATGGTGGAAGTCCCGGAAATAGCTGTGAGAGCCTATCCCCAAAGCGGAAGTGAGCGTATATTTGTCCTTGAGCTTAATTATCCTAAGGACATACAGCATATGAAGGAAATGGAGTATACCCTCCGCGCAAGAGCAACGGAAATGGCCATGTCTCTGGGACAGGATACCCCCTTTGGCTATGTGGTGCGCTGTGCCACCAGCCTTGCGAAAATGTGCCATAACTCCACCCAGCTCAGCGAGCAGCCTCAAACTGCCTATGGCTGTCTTGTTGACGGAAGCGAGAATCCCCTTGCCATGGCTTTGGGCTACAAGGCTCTTTGCGATAGCCTTGGCATCAGCTGCTACGTTGTGAAGGGTGAGGAAAAATTCACCAACACCGAGCATTTTTGGAATATTATCGGTATTTACGGCGAATATTATCACATGGATGTAAGCCGTTATTATCAGGATTCTTCCTATGCCATAATGCTTAGCGATAAGGACCTGAGCTATCGATATGATTGGGATGAAAGTGCTTATCCCCAGTGCGACGGTCCTCTTGGCCCGGAGGCGGTTTATTACGGAACTGTGCCTGTTGAAACCCCTGCGCTCCCAAGTCCCAGTCTCAGTCCTACGCCTACGCCTACGCCCAGCCAGTCTCCCACTCCCACGCCCGACACCTCGCCTTCTCCCAGCTTATCTCCTTCCCCTGAGCTAAGTCCGGAAGTAAGTCCCGAGAAAAGCCCGGAACAGAGCCCGGAAATTGAGCCGGATGTAAGTTCTTCACCTCAAGTGAGCCCCTCCGCTTCTCCCAATGTGGATGATGAAGATGAGCATGATAGCGAGCATAGCCCCGCTGTAAGCTGGAGCCCCGCTCCTTCCTTCAGCCCCGCTCCCTCGGAAAGCCCGGCGGCCAGCTGGAGCCCCGAACCCAGCCTCAGCCCCGATGCAGGCGAGAGTCCCTCCGGCGGAGAAGAAAAGGACGAAGGGGAGAAAAATGGGACTCCCACGCCTACAAAACCTGTTGGATAAAAATATTTTAAAATAACTATTGACAAATTTCTCGGATGTGCTATACTAATTAGGCGCTGTGAAATGCGCGGCTGTAGCTCATCCGGTAGAGCGCCACCTTGCCAAGGTGGAGGTAGCGAGTTCGAGCCTCGTCAGCCGCTCCAAAAAAGGACTTCCAAAAGGAAGTCCTTTTTCGTTTTTAAACTCTGCGCCCGGTCGGTATGACAAGTGGGGCGGGGGCTTGTTCCCACCACCGTAGGGGTCGGCGTCCCCGACGACCCGTTTGCCCTCTCAGTCAGCTTCGCTGACAGCTCCCCCAGAGGGGGAGCCTTTGGATGCGTGATTTTTGGTTTACGCATCACCGTAGGGAACGGTCTTGACCGTTCCGCCGGTAGGGGGTTACGGATTGCCACGTCGGCCTTTGGCCTTCTCGCAATGACTATATTTTTACTCTGTGCTATTTGTAGGGCGTCGGTGCGTTAAGAAAACATGCCGGTGGCATGGTTTTAGCAACCGACCGCAGCGGCCATGCCGCGAGGAGGGAAGATGTTGGGGTGCTTGGTAGTTAAATTATGCTGATAGTCCCGACCTCGGCGCGCCACCCGCAGGGGCTACGGATTGCCATGTCGCCTACAGCTCCTCGCAATGACTATAATTTCAGCGAATACTTCTTCCCTCTTACCTATTACTTATTACTTCAAATGCAGGCGAACTGCCTTTGCCTGCATTTTGCATTGCCCCTTGTAAGATGATGCCAAAAGTGGTAAAATATGCTATTAGGAATAAATTTATGGGAGAGCGCCATGAATAAGATAGCTTTTATAGGCACCGGCAATATGGGCGGAGCCATTGTCCGCGCCGTTTGCAAAACCATCGACCCTCAGAAGGTCTATATTTCTAACCGCAGCCATAATAAGGCCGAGGACTTGGCCGAAGAATGCTCCTGCCGGGTTTGCTATGATAATCTCACCGCTGCAAAGGGCGCAGATTTCATCTTCCTTGGCGTGAAGCCTTGGCAGATTATAGATGTTATCCGCGAAATTGATGCTGTTCTCACAGGCAGAGAGGTAATAGTTTCCATGGCCGCAGGCGTTCCCGGCTATGCCATGGCAGAGGCTCTGCCCAAGGGCAACGCCGTTATCCGCATTCTCCCCAACACCCCCAGCGCCATTGGCGAGGGCTTGGTGCTCATTGCTCCCCATGATAATGCCGAGGAGAGCATGGTCAGAGAGCTTGAAGAAATTCTCGCAGGCTGCGGAATGCTTGGCCGCACCGATGAGGAGCACGCCGAAGCCGGCATGACCGTTGGCGGCTGCACCCCTGCATTCACCTATATTTTCATCGAGGCTCTGGCCGATGGCGGCGTCAGAGCCGGTCTCAAGCGCTCCGATGCCATGCTTTGGGCGGCTCAGGCCGTTGCAGGCGCTGCAAAAATGGTAATCGAAAGCGGAGAGCATCCCGGCGCACTTAAAGATGCGGTCTGCTCCCCCAAGGGCGCAACCATGGAGGGCATCAAAACTCTCGAAATGAACGCTTTCCGCGGCGGCGTTATGGAGGCCGTTGTGGTGGCCGCCAAGCGCAGCGCCGGATTGGCATAAATTATTAATCCAAAAGTGTAGAAAGAGGATTTTTACATTGGCAAGCAAGAAAAAGAAACAAAAAAGAAGCCTGCTTCAATATAACGCCCCCACAACCTTGACCTTCACCCTTTTGTGCCTTTTCGTGCTGTTTCTGGATTTTATAACCTCCGGCAACTCCACGGCCAAGCTCTTTTGCGTCTACCGCTGGGATATGAAGGAAATTTTGGGCTATGTGCGATTGTTCACCCATGTGCTGGGACATAGCGACTTCTCCCACCTCACCGGAAATCTGGTGCTTATGCTGGTGGTTGGCCCCGCCCTTGAAGAGCGCTACGGCAGCGGCAATATGTGGTGGGCAATAGTGGTCACCGCCTTGGTCTCCGGTATGATCCAGTGCCTTTTCTTCCCCGGCAGTGCCCTTATGGGAGCCAGCGGCATAGTATTCATGATGATAATCATGTCCTCTCTGGGCGGCATGAGAGGCGGCATACCCATAACCTTGATTTTGGTGTTTATTATCTATATAGGCGGCGAGGTCTATACCGGCATCAAAACCAGCGATAATATTTCCCAGATTACACATATCGTCGGCGGCATTTGCGGCGCCATTATGGGAATAGGCATGAGAGTCAGAGGAATTAGATAAAATAAAAAAAGCATTTTTGAGCGATTTTCGCTCAAAAATGCATTGATTTTAACGTGCAGGGGGCCCTTTGCCCCCCTACACACGCCCCCGCTACTCTATCTCGTAAGATGGCAGCATAGTTTTTTGACAGGCTGAAAAGGCAGATGCATTGCATCTGCCTTTTTTCAGAGTGTCAAAGAACTTGTCATTGCGAACCAGTCCGCAGACTGGTGTGGCAATCCGTCTCCAAAATGTTCAGATTTTGCTTTAAATACATGAAAAACTGCCGGTTTTAGAGGGCGCGGATTGCCACGTCGCTTCGCTCCTCGCAATGACTGTATTTATTAGACCACTTTTTGAATTTACTCAGTTCTTATTTTCTTCCTTGCTGACGGGGGGGATTGCCTTGGCTGCCTTGCGGCGGCGAAGCTTGGTAACAATAACTATCACCACAACTGCGGCAATGATGATGAAGATCATCCAGCCTACCCAGTGGCGGGCGAGGCGGAGCATCATATACTGAATGGAGTCAACGAAGTTGCTGCTGCCGCGCTTGAAGGCATCTTTAAGCTTTGCGCCGAAGCCGATAACGGGCTCTTCAATCTCGGTAAGCTCAAATACCTCGTCTATGTAAAGATTGACGGTGGAGTAGCCAACAAGGGAGTCATACTTGCGGAGAGTGCCGGTGAGGAGCTCAATCTGATACTCGGTGTTGGAGATGGCGTTTTCCAGCTCTATGATGTCCTCCATGGTGGCGGCCATGCTGAGGAGATTCTGCAATCTCTCCAGCTTGGTGCGCTGGGTGGCAAGGCGGCTTTCGGTGTCGTAGTAAGCCTCGCTTACGTCCTCGGCGGAGCGGGAAATGGAGTTTACCTGACAAAGCTGGCCTGCGGCGGTGCAGAAGGCCTCAAAGTTTTGAGCAGGAACGCGGACGGTGTAGTTGCCGCGGCGGTAGGAGCCATAGTTATTGACGTTGCTGTACTCAAAGTAGCCGCCAAGGTCGGCAACCAGCTTTTCAAGACCTGCGGTGGCATCGTCAAAGGCGGTGGTCTCAAGCTCCATATTGGCGGTGTAGATAAGCTTGGTGTTGACGGGGAGAGTGCTGCCGGAGCTGTCGTCCATGGGCATGTCGCTGGGGGAGGCGGCGGAATACTTGGGCTCTTCATAGTAGCCGTAGTTCATATCTGCGGCAAACTCCATTTCGGGAGCGGGAGCGGCAGGCTCGGCGGGAGCGGCAGGCTCAGCAGGAGCAGCAGGCTCGGCTATCATAGCATCTTTGGGGGCAGAGGCGCCGCAGCCGCAAAGAAGGCCGAGGGCAAGAATTATGCATAGGATGAGAGATATACTGCGTTTCATAATATTTTCCTCCTTATGATTTATCGTTGCCTGAGTTATATTGCTTTTATTTGATTATACCACTATGACGGAAAAAAGAGAAAAAAGTTTCAGCTTTTAGAAAAATTTTCTTAAAATTTTCTTCGGTTGACACCTTGGAATAAGCATGGTAAATTATATGGGCGCAAGTGAATATGGAGGTGTATCGAAGTGGTCGTAACGAGGCTGACTCGAAATCAGTTGGCGGGTCAAACCGTCCGGGGGTTCGAATCCCTCCACCTCCGCCATAAAAGGACAGACTCCCATGGGAATCTGTCCTTTTCAGTTATATTCGCCTTACGGCGAGTTATATGCGCCTTCCGTGCGTGATATTTGCTTCGCAAGTGATATGCCTGCGGGCGTTAGGGGCGAATATAATATCACTGAAACCGTAGGGTTCAATATCACATTTTGCGTAGCAAAATATATCACTCCGTCGAAGACGGAATATCACTAAAAACTAACGGTTAGGTGAGAGTTCGAATTCATTTGCAAAATGCCGATAATATCTTTTTTGTAGCCCATAGACATGAAAGTACAGTAAACAAGCGCCTTTCCACGTGTGCTCGTAAAACAGTTAAACCGACCTATACTTGCAATCATAGGTCGGTTTTGCTGTATGTAGGGTTTGGGTAGGCTCCCCTTGTCAGGGGAGCTGTCAGCCTTTAGGCTGACTGAGGGGTAGTTTTCTCTCCCTCCGTCAAAAATCTAAGATTTTTGCCACCTCCCTCATCAGAGGGAGGCTTGGGTGCGGTGCAAAACTGTTTTATGAGCAC
>JAFYUG010000161.1 GCA_017558545.1 Oscillospiraceae bacterium
ATGAGAGAATTCGCCCCCACCGTTTGCGAATGCCTCCTCCTGGAGCAGGGCGCAACCGCAGCCAAGCAGGGCTATGAATCCACCGTCACCCCCCAGTTTTGCCGCTACTTCATGAACTTCCCCCTGATGATGGACGGCACCATCCAGCAGTCCGACTTCCCCGGACAGGAGCACTATGTCTACCGCAAGCCCAAGGGCATCATCACCGTTATCGCCCCTTGGAACGTTCCCTTTGTTCTTGCTCTCCGCAGCGTTCTGCCCGCAATAGCCACCGGCAACGCCTGCGTTCTTAAGCCCGCCTCCGACACCCCCGCTTCCGCCTTCGTCATTGCAGAAATGTTCGAAAAGGCCGGAATGCCCGCAGGTCTCCTCAACGTTGTTGCAGGCGCAGGCAGCGAAATCGGCGACTATATCGTTGAGCATCCCCTCTCCGACATGGTTTCCTTCACCGGCTCCACCGAAGTTGGTCAGCGCATCGGCGCCAAAGCCGGCGCACAGATTAAGGATGTTTCCCTTGAGCTGGGCGGCAACAACACCATGATAGTTCTCCCTGATGCTGACCTTGAGGCAGCCGCCGACAAGGCCATTTTCGGCGCATTCTTCAATGCCGGCCAGGTTTGCATGGGTCTGAACCGCATCATCATCCTTGAGGAAAACTACGAGAAATTCTGTGGAAAGTTCGCAGAGAAGGTCCGCGCCGTCAAGGCCGGCGACCCTGCCGACCCCGAAACCTATGTTGGCCCCATTATCAACAAGAGCCAGGTTGACCATTTCAACGATTATCTGGAGCGCACCCTGGCTCTCGGCAAGGTCAGAGTTCTTGTTGAGGGTAAAACCGAGGGCAACCTTGTCTATCCCTGGCTCCTTGCAGATGTCACCAACGATATGCCTTCCGCCCGGGAAGAGATGTTCGGCCCCATCTGCAACCTCATGAAGGCCAAAACCGTTGACGAAGCCGTTGCCATCGCCAACGACACCCAGTATGGTCTCAGCAACAGCGTTTTCGGCAAGGATGTTTATAAGGCTATGAAGGTCGCATCCCGCCTCGAAAGCGGCATGGTGCATATCAACGACCAGTCCATTGGCGACGAGCCCCATGTTATGTTTGGCGGCGAGAAATATAGCGGTCTTGGCCGCTTCAACGGCCAGTGGGTTCTCAAAAAGTTCACCACCGAGCAGTGGCTGGCTGTTAACGAATAAATTTAAATTTTATCTATCACACTCCATTCCTATGACGGGTGCGGAAACATTTTCCGCACCCGTTTTGTTGTTTGGTAAGCCGTAACCTCTGTGCATCGCGCCGAGGTCGTCGCGCCCTAGGACCCATAAACGCTGAACGGGCGGCCACAGTTCGCCCCTACAATGGTACAGAGTAAAAATATAGTCATTGCGAAGCGCCGTAGGCGCTGTGGCAATCCGTAGCCCCTACGGCGGCGCGCCGGGGTCGGGACTATCAGCATAATTTAACTACCAAGCACCCCAACATCTTCCCTCCTCGCGGCATAGCCGCTGCGGTCGGTTGCTAAAAACATGCCACCGGCATGTTTTCTTAACGCACCGACGCCCTACGGATTTGCGTAAGATTAAGATTACGCATTTAAAGGCTTCTCCCCCCGGAGAGGCTGTCAGCCGTTAGGCTGACTGATGAGGTGTTTTGTCCGCAACGACGGGAGCCGCAGGGCGGGGGCTTGCCCCGCCATTAGCTCAGCCTGCAATAAAGGGTGCCTTTAAAATCAGAAATCCCGAGTCCACTCATGGATTCGGGATTTTTTCATACTTATCGGTTATATTCTGCTCCATAATATGAGCGGGGGCGATTTTCTCGCGGGCATCGCTGGAGAGCAGACGCTGAACATACTCAAAGAATGCTCTTGAAGACCGGGGCAGAACTACGCTTCTCTTCTTGAAAAGGTCAATTGTCCAGGTCATGTCGTCGCAGTCAAAGGGACGCCACACGGTGTCCGGTGTGGCAAGAGCCTCGGCAACGGCAACGTTTGTAAGACCAACGCCGCCATGGCTTCGCACCAGACGGTGCACCGCCGTTACCTCGCCGACGCGCATACGGGGTATTATCTTAACGCCGTGCTTGCTGCATACCTCAATGAAAGAATCTGCCGTTTTAAACTCCTCATCCACCATGAAGAACTGCTCTTCGGAAAGCACGGAGAGGGGTATTTTTTCATATTTTGTCCAAGGATGACCAACATGCATGAGGCAGGCAAGCTGAAGCTCAAATATCTTATGGCATTCGAACTTGCTATGGTCAATGGGCTCTATGCCAAAGCCTATATGGGCTTCCTCATCCTCTATAACCTTGTCGCAGAGACGGTCTTTATATTCGCGTATATAAACAGAATATCCTTTATAAATATTCTCGAACTTCTCAATAAGATCAGAGCCAAATTCGCTGATAACGCCCTGCGCACCGGCGCACTTAATTATGCCCTGATCAGCATCTCTGCCCTCAAAATGCTCCCAAAGCTCCTGAAGATTGCCCAGCATTTGGGTAGCCCAATCTCTGAAATATTCGCCATCGGGGGTAAGCACAAGCCCCTTGGGCATACGATAAAAGAACTTGCAGGAGAACTCCGCCTCCAGATTGGAAATAGCCATGCTCAATCCCTGCTGGGAAATAAAAAGACTCTCTGCCGCCTTGGAAAAACTGCCCGCTTCGCACAGAACAGTATAATATTTTAGCTGCTGAAAATTCATTCCCGCGCCTCCATCTATTTATTCGATAAAGCGCATCCTCATCCATCCATACTAATACAACGCGCTTATTATTTTTTCTCATGGCAAAACTCCGGCATCAAAAAATGCCAGAGTTTTCCATAAAAATCGGGTAATTTTCCAAAATTATCCGAAATAAATTTTGCTCTGTTTCTCGATTTCGTCGGAGACGATCTCGTATCTGCCGGGGTGGAGAAGGGCAGGATCTCCATTGGAAATGGAGGGTATCCAGCCGCCGCCTTCTGCACACTGGGCAATAACTTCGCGGACATGCTGACGCATTTCCTCTTCGGTGATATCCTCGCGATCCAAAATGCCGGAATCGAAACCGCCCTGAAGAATAAGACGGCCGCCCAGCTTCTTCTGCAGCTCGGGGATATTATTTGTGGGAAGAACGCCCTGCCAGGTTTCAATGCCCAAATCAACCATATCTTCAACTATTGTTGCGCAATAGCTGTCTGCATGGTGGATAACTCTGAGGCCTCTGGAACGGATGAGGCCATAAATGCGCTCATAGCAGGGTTTGAAGAATTCGCGCCATACCTCGGGAGAGAGGAAGGTGGAATACTTGCTGCCCCAGTCATCATGGAAGAACACAGCGTCCAAATCCAGACGGTCCAGGCAGCGGGTAAGGAAATCTATACGCCAATCCGTGATATACTCAAGCAGCTCATGGCAGTATTCGGGCTCAACAAGCAGATTGCAAAGAGCATCTTCGAAGCCCATAAGGAAATGGAAGCGTTCAAAAATACCGGTATGGCACCAAAGGCCAACCAACTGCTCGTCGCGATCCACAGCTGCGATTTCAGCCTTGGCGGCATCCCATGCGTCTTCGGGAACATCCAAAGAGGGAGCATGGACATATTCGCGCCACTCGGTGATATCTTTGCAGACTTTGGTTTCTTCAGTTATATAGGGGGTGGCAGCAACTTCGTCTTCGCGCCACTTGAAGGTAACGCCCCAGGGGCAAACAGAAGTGCCGCCCTTGATGCGCTTTTCGAGATTCATAAGGGGATCGCTGAACACCAGATGAATATAGTCATACTGGTTAACAAATCCCTCAGCCTTTTCGCCGTTTACAAGGGCGAGATATCTCTGTTTAGGGGTCATAATCTTCCTCCTATTGATTACAAAACACCCAAAAGAAGCCCCAAGGGCCTCTTTTGGGTATTTCCTAATTCATGTTATCACAAAATTTATTTGCAAGCAATTAAATTTGGATAACTATATTGTGTTAGTCGTTCTTATACTTTACGTAGCCATAGCAGGCTGCGCCGATTGCAATAATCTGTATTGCATTAATAATAATATAAAATATCTTCAAAGGATCCATAAATCACTTTCTCCTTTCGAGTAATCAGTCTTCCCAGTCACTCTCAACAACAAACTGGTTGCCTTCAGACCAGGCCTTATCGTCCTCAGGACGATGCTTCATAAGCTTCCACCAAATCTCGCCGATGATGCCAAGCACGATGCAGCCGAGAATGGTATAAATGGTGAGACCCCAAGGGAGCAGAATAGTAGGTCCTATCAACATATCAATATACCTCCTTGATTAGTTTGCAGCCTGTGCTGCGTCGTAAGCTGCGCGCTGCTTCTCGTAAATAGGAACGAAAGCGGGCTTTGCCTTCTTGTCAACAGCAGTCAGAATAATGCCAAGCACGATGGAGATGACGCAGAGGAAGATGGAGTGGTTGTTGCCTTCAAGATTGAAAGCAGCAGCGATTCCGGTGTAGCTGACCAGCATGTTGAATATCCAGGATACGATGAGGGTAACGAGGGATGCCATGCGGCTGCGCTTCCAGTGCATACCGATGATGAAGAGAACGAAGATGGGGATGAACCATGCGAAGCCCCAGGTGATAGCGGTGTTGGTCTGAGCCTGGATGGTAACAGCCAGAACTGCAGCAACAGCGCAGGAGAGAACGATCCAGATACGAGAGAGCTTGTTCTCGGTCTTGGCATCCATGTTCTTGTACTTGGGGAAGTAGCAGAGGATCTGACGGTTCATGAGCAGAGCAACGGTCAGAGCCAGCATGGAAACGGTGGAGAGCATAGCAGCCAGGAACATGCCGATGATGGCGATCTGGAGCCAGTTGGGGAAGAAGGTGAGGATCATAACAACGATACCGGCGGCACCGTGGGGAGCCTCCATGAGACCCTGGTCAACAAGGCCCTTGGATGCGAGACCGAAGGAGATGATGATAGCGCCGAAGAGAACGTTCATGATAACAGCAGCGAAACCGGTCTTGCGCATAACCTTGAGGCTGTCAAGGGATGCAACGGGCTGGTTGTTTGCCTGGATCATGTTCATACCAACAGCCAGGGAGAGGAAGGTACCTACAACATAGCCGCGGATGATGTCGGGGTTACCAAGAGCTGCAAGGAGCTCGGGGTTGTTTTCGAGAATGGTGCCATTGATGCCTTCCCAGCCGCCGGTGCAGTAGATGCCGATGCAGATGAGAGCAACAAAGCCGAATACATACATGAGGATTGCGTTAACGGAGTTAACGAGACCAACTTCTTCAACACCGGCGATAAATACGTAGAGAACGCCGATTACCATACCGATGATAGCGCCGGAGAGGTTGCTCAGACCGGTCATGGAAGAAATGATCTGTGCCATGCCCTGGCCTTCAACGCAGAGGATCAGGATAGAGTAGCCAACTGCGAAACCGGACAGGATGGGAACGAAAATGGGGTGGAACATTCTTGCGAAGAGCTCGTTGGTGGTGTTGCAGCCGCTGCGACGATACCAAACGCCGCAGTAACGACCGATGATCATGAGCATAACGCCGGAGCCGAAGCAGTACCAAATGGTTGCAACGCCGGTTGCCCAAGACTGTGCGGAAAGGCCGTTAACGTGGCCGCCACCCAGAGCGGTAAGAGCAAGAGATGCAGCGCATGCAAACCAGCCCATCTGCTTGCCACCGAACAGGAAGTCTTCCTGATGGTTGGCCTGCTGCTTGCGGCGCCAGAAAATAAATACGGAACAAACAATGATAATGACGATGTTATAGGCAATACCGCCTATGGTTACTATCCAATTCACTTAAGAATCATCCTCTCTTTCTTGTTTTTTAAACTTTGGAATTGGGTATGCTGTGTCTTATTTTTGACGGCATAGCCCCCCTTTCCGGATAAAAGAATATTTATTTCCGTTTCTTAAACCTTTCTGCGTGGCTCTTTATCCCGAAGCCTTAGCAGGAAAGAATATAACCGCCATCAATTACCTCAACGGTGCCGGTGAACTGGGCGGAGGCGGGAGAGGCAAGGAATACTGCCAGTGCGCCAACTTCCAGAGGCTCACCAAAGCGGCCAAGAGGCATCTGATTATTTATGTATTCATACTGATCCTTGGGGATGAACTTGCTCAGCTCGGTGTTGAAGAAGCCGGGAGCAATTGCATTGACGCGAATGTTGTATTTGCCAAGTTCGCAGGCCATGCAATGGGTGAAGTGGTTAACGGCAGCCTTGGAGCTGGAATAGGGGCTCATGGGCTGGGTCTTATTTACGATGAATGCGGCGTTGGAGGAGATGTTGATGATGCTGCCGCCCTTGCCGGCATCGCGCATAAGCTTGCCGAAAACATAGGTCATGTGAACAGTGCCGTTGAGGTCGGTGTTGAGAACGTTATACCAATCGCTGAGCTCTTCATCCATATTGAGAAGCTCGTTGAAGCAGGAAACGCCGGCGTTGTTGACAAGAATATCGATATCGCCGAACTCTGCGGTTACTTCTGCAGCCGCCTTGCGGACAGATGCGAGATCGGTAATGTCGCAATCAAAGCTCTTATACTTGCCGCCATACTGCTCAAGTTCAGCAATAGCTTCGGCAGCCTTTGCCTTGTCGCGGCAGAGGATTGCAATGTTGGCTCCGGACTGGGCATAAGCGGTGGCAATGCCAAATCCGAGACCGCGGTTGCCGCCGGTGATGACAGCGTTCATGCCCTGAAGAGAAAAGGCATCCTTCATACTGGTTATTGCAGGAATCATAATCTTACTCCCTTTCGCAATGATTATACTTTGTGTCCAAACTATGTCTTAAAAATCACATTGCATCTCTATTATTGAATGTAATGCACAAAAATGGCAATAGTTGCCAGCGGGCAATATCGTCAATATATACAATGTACTTATTTAGTTTACAACAGAAACGGATGCATAGGAATAAAGCATTTGTTGTAGATATTAAAGCAAATCTTGTTACAAGCAATTGTTTTCCGCGGACAAGCAATAGTTGTTAGGCACACAATAATTTGTGGATTATAATTATTGTGTTCATCATGAAAAATTTAGTTTGTGTTGCTTTCGATTTATGATGAAAAAGCACTGACTTACACACATTAACACCAATGAGGAGGATAATTATGCAGACAATAATCACCAGACACGGCGAAGGCAAACTTGCCACTAAGGTATTCGTTTCTTCCGAAGATTCCTTCAATGTAACTTCCGTAATCGTTATGGGCAAAAAGGAATGCGTGCTCATCGACTGCCAGTGGACCCGCGCCAATGCTCACCGCGTTATTGCCGAAATCATTGAGACCGGACTTGAGCTGAAGGCCATTTTCGCCACCCATGCTCACCCCGACCATTACTGGGGCATGGGCGAAATTGCAGAAGCATTCCCCAATGCAAAATGCTATGCTCCCGAACCTGTTTGCACCCTCTATTCTCACCAGTATCAGCCCAAGTTGGATGAATGGACCGACATCATAGGCGAGCAGAACCTCTGCCGCAAGCAGTGCGACCGTCTTGAGCCTCTCACCGAAACCTTCATCGAGCTGGAAGGCGAGAAGCTGGAAATCATCCGCTGCATGGGCGACCTTATGTGGAACACCATCGTTTGGATTCCCTCCATCAAGACCGTCTGCGGTTCCGACGTTATTTTCAACGATGCTCACCCCTTCACCTGCGAAGTTGACGCCGAGCAGCGCAAGCTTTGGATGAAGGA
>JAFYUG010000162.1 GCA_017558545.1 Oscillospiraceae bacterium
AGCCAGAGCGGTGAGGGAAGCGGAGCCAATGGCGAAGCCCTTACCGGTAGCAGCGGTGGTGTTGCCAAGAGAGTCGAGAGCATCGGTGCGCTCGCGAACTTCCTCGGGGAGACCGGCCATCTCAGCGATACCGCCGGCGTTGTCGGCAACGGGGCCGTAAGCGTCGGTTGCGAGGGTGATGCCGAGGGTGGAGAGCATACCAACACCGGCAATGCCGATGCCGTAGAGGCCGCGGTTGAAGCTCTCGGTGAAGAGACCGTTTGCATCAACGATGGTGGTGGTGCCGCCGGAGCAGAAGTAGCTGATGAGAACAGCAGCGCCAACGATGAGGATGGAAGCGAGGGTGCTCAGCAGACCGAGGGAAACGCCGCCGATGATGATGGTAGCAGCGCCGGTTTCGGAAGCAGCAGCCAGCTTCTGAGTGGGCTTGTAGTTATCAGAGGTGTAGTACTCGGTGAAGTAACCGATTGCGCAGCCGCCAACGAGGCCGCAGAGGATGGAGATGTAAACGCCGAGCCAGCTGCCGGTGCTGCGGAGAACGAAGTAGCAAACGGGAGCGGCAATGATAGCGGAGAGGATAGCTGCGGTGTAAGTACCGGTGCGGAGGCTCTTGAGGAGGCTCAGCTGGGTTGCGTCTTCCTTGGTCTTTACGAGGAAGGAACCGATGAGGGAGCAGATGATACCAACGAATGCCAGAAGCATGGGGAGCATCATACCTGCCCAGCCGTAACCGGCAGCAGCGGAGAGAGCGAAGGTAGCGAGAATGGAGCCAACATAGCTTTCGTAGAGGTCAGCGCCCATACCTGCAACGTCACCAACGTTGTCGCCAACGTTGTCAGCGATGGTAGCGGGGTTGCGGGGGTCATCCTCGGGGATACCGGCTTCAACCTTACCAACGAGGTCAGCGCCGACGTCAGCAGCCTTGGTGTAGATACCGCCGCCAACACGGGCAAACAGAGCCATGAAGGAAGCGCCCATGCCGTTCATAACCATGATATTGGCAAGAGCATCGGCATCGAGACCGGCCAGCTTAAGACCGATGAACCAAAGGGAGATGTCCAGCATACCGAGACCAACAACGGTGAAGCCCATAACGGAACCGGAAGCGAAAGCAACACGGAGACCCTTGTTGAGGCCTTCGTGTGCAGCGTGAGCGGTGCGGGCGTTGGAAGCGGTTGCGATCTTCATACCAACGAGACCGGCCAGCATGGACCAGATACCGCCGGTGAGGAAGGCGAAGGGAGTTACGCGGGAGAGCATAGCGCCCTTGGAGGCGAATGCGATAACCAGCAGAATGACGAATACTACTGCAAATACGATTGCAACAGTGCTGTACTGGCGCTTGAGATAAGCGTTAGCGCCGGAACGGATAGCAGCGGCGAGTTTGACCATCTTCTCGTCGCCTTCGGAGGCCTTCATAACAATGTTGCGCTGGATGAGAGCGAAAACAAGGGCGACCACTGCGCCGATGATGCCTACCCAAATCAGGTTTTCCATAAATTCAGTTACACTCCTTATAAAATTTTGTCGCTTGTGCATGATATGCCAAACGTTTGGTACGTTTGGTGCATCTTGCACAAAAGTAGAATGTATTACTGGTTAATAATAACCGAATATTCAGCAAAAATCAATAAAAATATTCCACATATATTATTGACAAAAACCATAATTTAAGGTAAAATTGCCCATACTCATAATGGGGCGGAAGTTTTATTTCTGCCTCATTTTTTTATACTATTGTCCGTTTTTGTGCAAGATAAACAAATTAAAAAAGTAACAAGCCCGAAATTTCATCACCGTCTGTGATGAGCTTTCGGGCCTTATTTTTAAATTAAGTGTATTTGGATGCTTTTGTGCTGAGAAAAAGGCTCTTTTTCAGCCAAAAAGAAGCTCAATATGCCGCTGAGCTTCCCTATAAACCCCGTCAAAATCCACATGGGGATTATAAATGGCCTCAATTTTGTCGTGAATTGCCTTTGCCTCCGCAAGGGTTTTTGTGGCAAGGGACAGGGCGCTTTCACTAAGACGCTGGGAAGAGCGTATCTGCTCACGAATGTGGGCGGTATTATCTTTGGAAATTAAGCTATCAAGGCGTATGTGACGGCTATGCCTCAATTCATGGCGGCCATTTTGGGAGCATATAAGGGCAAGGGAGAAGTGGGGGAACATTATTGCGGAGATGAACTTGGGGTCAACTCCGTCCCGGCATACTATTATTTCCTCGCATCGGCCGGAGGCCTCATTTAATAGCCTTTGGAGATATAAGTTTCCAAGGCCGAATTTATTATCGAGAATATATGTGCGCTCAAAACCGTCCTCTATGTCTTGGTGGAGATAGCAGTGCCCTTTGCATGATACGGCGTCTATAAAGCGCTCTTTAATTATGCTTTGGCTTTTCTTCTTGCCAAATTCCCTCTTGCATAGGCCTTGAACTTTTTTGTCCACCTTTTCCGTCTCCTCGCCGCCCCATATTCCGCTCATATATCTGGGCATGGCGGCGGCCCCAACGGCAATTGAGGAGTAGGCGCTATTATATAGTCCCTTATATTGCCTGTTAAGCTCCAATATCTCATTGAGCCGATGGCGCAGGGCGGCGGAGTTA
>JAFYUG010000163.1 GCA_017558545.1 Oscillospiraceae bacterium
CATAACCGGTCGGCCCGGGGTTCGAGTCCCTGACGGTCCACCACTCTTAAAAAGATATATACAGGGGCTTAGCTCAGCTGGTAGAGCGGCGGTCTCCAAAACCGTAGGCCGAGGGTTCGATCCCTTCAGCCCCTGCCAAGACATCGCATTATTTCATGCGGTGTCTTTTTGTTTTAAGATGTTTTAGATAATTAATAAGCCCATCGGTTAATTTACCGATGGGCTTTAATATTTATTTGCTCTCTTTCAGCACTTCAAGGACAAATTTCCAAACTCTCTGCACAGAGGAGATGGACATACATTCCTTGGTGGTGTGAATATCCTTCATGTTGGGGCCAATGCTTACGGCATCCAGACCGGGGAGCTTTTCGCTGAGAAGTCCGCACTCAAGACCTGCGTGGATGGCCAAAACTTCGGGCTCAGCGCCATACTGGCGGCGATAAACCTCAATCATGCGCTCTCTAAGGGGAGAATCAGCCTTGAACTCCCATGCGGGATAATCACCGGTGATTTCAACATTGCCGCCCAGTACGCGGAAGGCTGCCTGCAGCTTGGCCTTGAGAGCTTCCTTGCGGCTGCCAACGCTGCTGCGAAGAGCAAAGGACATACGGAGCATGTCCTTTTCCAGCTTCATAATGCCAAGGTTGAGAGAAGTTTCAACAAGGCCGGGAATATCGCTGCTCATGGCGCGGATGCCGTTGGGAACGAGCATGAGAGCATCGCAAAGTTTCTGAGTGCTTTCGCCATCAAGGACGTAAACGGTCTCTTTTGCGTTCTTAACTGCTTTAACGCTGACACCGGCATCGGTGTTGCGGTATTCCTTCTTGAAAACTGCCTCGGCTTTTTCCACAGCTGCGAAAATTTCCTGACTATCGCCCACCAAAGTGGCCTCGCAGCGGAGGGGAATGGCGTTGTCGGCGCTGCCGCCGGCGAGAGTAACAATGGCCATGGAGCCGGGAGCCATCATGCTCAGAACTCTGCCCATGAGGATGTTGGCATTGGCTCTGCCCTTATCAATTTCAACGCCGGAATGGCCGCCCATAAGGCCGTCAATCAGAATGCTGATGGTTTCAGCTTCAACTTCGCCGCCCTTAAGGGGGAGGAAGCAGTTTGCTCTTGCGCCGCCTGCGCAGCTGACGGTGAAAATGCCCTCTTCCTCGGAGTCGATATTGAGAAGGCTGCGGCCTTTGAGCATGCTGAGGTCTATGCCTGCGGCGCCATACATGCCGGTTTCCTCGTCAACGGTGAGAACAACTTCAAGGCGGGGGTGGGGGATGTCATTTGCGTCTAAAATGGCAAGACCCATGGCAACGGCAATGCCATCGTCGCCGCCGAGAGTGGTGCCGATAGCGTGGATATAGTCGCCATCCACGGCAAGGTCAAGGCCTTCCTTGGTCATATCCTTGCCAAGGTCAGGCTCGGACTGGCAGACCATGTCAATATGACCCTGAATGATGATGGGGGCAGCATTTTCATAGCCTTCGGTGGCCTCTTTGATGATAATTACATTATTAAGCTCGTCCTGATAATATTCTAATCTGCGCTCTTTTGCAAAGTCAACGCACCAATCGCTGATGGCTTTGGTGTTGCCGCTGCCGTGGGGAATGGCGCAGATGGACTCAAATATGCTCATGACGGATTTAGGTTCAATGTTGCTTATAACCATAATATATATTCCTTTCTCAAAGAGAACTAATCTAGCATAGTATGAATGGTAGCACATTCGGGGCATAATTGCAATCATGGGGAGTTAATCCTGCATGAATAATTGAAGATTTGCAATAATTTGGTATATATGTGGTGGCTACATAAAATAATGGTTGCAAATTTCGTCAGTTTAGTGCATAATGTAACAGATACCATACGTTTGGTATGTGTAGGAATATATTAATTAGTTAGGTGAACTTATGGAATTCAATTGTAAACAGATCGTAAGCCAGACTCAGACTCTTCTGAAGCTTCAGCAGGACGTAAGTTTCGAAGACGCAAGCGCAGCTCAGCTCCATGACTGCCTGGGTCAGGTAATTATGATGAATATAACCGAGCGCTGGAGCGAGTGCAAACGCAACCGCGGCACCCAGCGCCATGCTTACTACTTCTCTGCTGAATACCTCATCGGCAGACTGGTATACTCCAACCTCTTTAACCTGGGCATTCTGGAAGAGCTGAAGGCCCTGTTCGCCGACCGCGGTGTGGACCTGGCTGTCCTGGAGGACATCGAGGACGACGCCCTGGGCAA
>JAFYUG010000164.1 GCA_017558545.1 Oscillospiraceae bacterium
ACCATCCAGACCGTCGATGAGGTTAACGGCGTTGGTTATGCCCAGTATCCAAATGATAGTTACGGGGATGCTGAGGTAGCCAAGGAGCAGGGAGGCGTTATCGGAGAAAATGTTGGGGTTGAAGAGAACCTCAATCTTAACTCCGAAGGAAACGGCTACGATGGCGGCAACAAACTCAAGGAGCAGCTTAACCCACCAGCGCATGGGCTTTTTGTCGTCAATAGCGCCGGTTATAACAATGATGAGGCATCCGAGGAGAATGCCGATAAGCTCTCGGTCAAGATTTGCAAAAAGCAAAACGGCAACGATGAAGCCGATGAAAATGGCCAATCCGCCCATGCGGGGGATGGGGTGCTTATGGACGCGGCGGGCGTCCTTGGGAACGTCAATAGCGCCCACTTTGACGGCCAGAGATTTAACGGGGGGGGTAGTGGCAAAGGCAAGGGCAAAGGCGATTACCAGAGCCAGCACAATTTTCAGCCAAAGCTGCATATCAGGAAACATATTTTTAAGTCCTACCTAACTGATTATCTTTCTACGAAGCCAACCTTCTTATAAACCTTGCGGAGGGTCTTGCGGGCAAGATAGCTTGCCTTCTCGGCGCCTTCCTTGTAAACATTCTCAAGGTATGCCTTGTCGGCAAGAATGCGGGCAGTTTCCTCCTGAATGGGACGGAGGGTTTCAACAACGGCTTCGCCAACGGCGGGTTTGAAAGCGCCGTAGCCCTTGCCGGCAAACTCGTTTTCAATCTCCTCGTAGCTCTTGCCGGTGATGGAAGAATAAATGCCCATGAGGTTAGCAACGCCGGGCTTTTCGGAGGGAGCGAAGCGGACGCAGTTTTCGGTGTCGGAGTCGGTTACGGCCTTCTTGAACTTGCGCATAATATCGTCGGGCTTTTCAAGGAGGAAAACGCAGCCGTTGGGGTCGGACTTGCTCATCTTGCTGGAGGGATTGCCAAGACTCATGATGCGGGCGCCAACCTTCTGAATATAGGGCTCGGGAACTTTGAATACGTTGCCGTAGATGTTGTTGAAGCGGATGGCAATGTCGCGGGTCAGCTCGCAATGCTGCTTCTGATCTTCGCCAACGGGAACATAGTCAGCCTGATAAAGGAGAATATCGGCAGCCATGAGGCTGGGGTAGGTGAAAAGACCTGCGTTAATATTCTCGGAATGCTTCTGAGACTTATCCTTGAACTGGGTCATGCGGCTGAGCTCACCATACATGGTGTAGCACTGCAAAATCCAGCCCAGCTCGGCATGCTCGTGAACATGGCTCTGAATGAAGAGGGTGTTCTTCTGAGGATCAAGGCCGCAGGCAATATACTGAGCCAGCTGCTGCAAAGTGCGGCGGCGGAGGTCAGCGGGAGTCTGGCGGACGGTGATGGTGTGCATATCGGCCATGAAGTAATAGTTATCGAATTCCTCGGTGCGTTCAACCCAGTTCTTGATTGCGCCAAGATAGTTGCCAAGGTGCAGATCGCCGGAGGGCTGAATGCCGGAGAGCATTATTTTCTTTGCGGGAGCGGTGTTTTCCATTTATTCTATCCTCTTTCTCTGAGAAGTTTATTTTTCACTTAGTGGACATACCTATCCAACTTATCAACATATATTAACACACTTTATTTCATTTTACAATTCATAATTGACTTTTGCAGACAATTAAAATATTATATTTGGGTGAAAATATTTGTAAAAATGGATCCTTAATGGCCAGATCGGCATTATGGATTGTTTTTATCTCAGGAGGAATATATAAAAATGGCAGATATGAATTGGATTAACGAAATGGAATCCAGAATTCCCGTGGACGGAGTCCGCACCCGCTTTGCTCCTTCTCCCACCGGATATATGCATGTTGGCAACCTTCGCACCGCCCTCTATACCTACCTCATTGCCCGCCACTATGACGGCAAGTTCATTCTCCGCATTGAGGATACCGACCAGGGACGTCTTGTTGAAGGCGCTGTTGATGTTATCTATAAGACCATGCGCGAATGCGGCCTCAGCCACGATGAAGGCCCCGATGTAGGCGGCCCCGTTGCCCCCTATGTTCAGACCGAGCGCAAGGGTTTCTATATCAAGTATGCCCAGTGGCTCGTTGAGCGCGGACATGCTTACTATTGCTTCTGCGAAAAGGCAGAGAGCGAAGAAGAGGAAGCAGCCTCTTTCCAGCGCGTTGCCGACCCCTGCCGCGATATGAGCGCAGATGAAGTTCAGGCAAAGCTGGATGCAGGCCTGCCCTATGTTATCCGCCAGCGCATCCCCGAGGACGGCACTGTTACCTTCCATGACGAGATTTTTGGCGACATCACCGTTGAAACCAAAACTCTGGATGATCAGGTTCTCATCAAGCGCGACGGTCTGCCCACCTCTAACTTTGCAAACGTTATTGACGACCACATGATGGGTATCACCCATGTTGTCCGCGGCAGCGAGTATCTCTCCTCCGCACCCAAGTATAACCTTCTCTATGAAGGCTTTGGCTGGGATATCCCCAAGTATGTACACTGCTCTCCCGTTATGCGCGACGCCCATAACAAGATGAGCAAGCGCAAGGGCGACCCCTCCTACGAGGATCTCATCGCTCAGGGCTACCTCACCGATGCAGTTGTAAACTATGTCACCTTGCTTGGCTGGTCTCCCCGCGGCGAATATGCCGAGCAGGAGATTTTCACCATGGATGAGCTCATCAAGGTATTCGATATTCAGGGCATCAGCAAGTCTCCCGCTATTTTCGATATCGAAAAGCTCCGCTATTTCAACAGCGCCTATATCCGCGCTATGGAGCCCGCCGCCTTTGCAAAGGTTGCCGAGCCTTTCATCCGTCAGGCTGTCAAGAACGAGGCCTATGATGCCGCAGGCATAGCCGGCATTCTGCAGCAGCGCTGCGAAGTTCTCACCGATATCCCCGAGAAGGTGGACTTCTTCGATGCTCTCCCCGAATATTCCTCAGAGCTTTATATCCATAAGAAGAGCAAGACCGATATCCCCGGCTCCCTCGATATGCTCAAAAAGATGGTAGCTGTTTTCGAAGCAACCGAAAACTGGAACGATGAGTCCATCCTCGCCGCCATGACCGGCATGGCCGAGGCTGAAGGCGTTAAGAACGCCAAGGTTATGTGGCCTGTCCGCATTGCCATTGCAGGCAAGGCCGTCACCCCCGGTGGCGCAGTTGAAATTGCCCGTATTCTTGGCAAGGAAGAAAGCCTCCGCCGCATGGCCAAGGGCATCGAGCTTCTCGAAAAGGCTCTCTAATCGACAAATAAAAAAGAGCAGGTATGCGTTTGAAGCATACTTGCTCTTTTTTTATCCAAGGCATCTGTCGGCCATGATTTGCAGGCGCTCAGCAAAATATAGCTTAAGCCTTGTCAGAATGGAAAGCTTGCGAGGGGCGGGAGGTTGTATGTCTGCTTCAAGATTCCTCTGACTTTCATGAAAATCTATGTACCAGGCTATTGCTTCGCTCATCCATTTGTCTATGCTCTTATTTGAGTAGTAGGCATAACGCTCTATGTTGTCTATGCTCATAGGTCCCTTGCCCGGAAACTCAAAGGGCATTGCTTTCATCTTTTTCATAGCTGCACCTCCTCAGGCCAAATCGGCATCAATACTGTCCCATAAAATGTCGGCAAGGGATTGAAATACATTGCCGATAAGCTTTTTGTAAATGGGAATGGGTGTTTCTTCCTCGGGCATGAAGGGCCATAGCTCATGGGCGGCGCAGTAAGACGCCGTGTCCTGGCGGCGCATTTTTGATTCAATTGCGTCGGTAATCCAGTTTTCAAGGGGCATGTTTGCCTCCTTGGCGCATCGGGCAACGGTTTCCCATGAAAAATAGCCCTGTTCAGGCAGCTCCAGTATAATTTTCTCCATTATTATTACCCCTTTTCTTTTTCTTTACGGATTAATAATACAAGGAGATAAGTCCAATAAACAGGACATTAATGAGGGCGGAATAATAAATGCAAAAATCGCGTGTTCAACAAAGAACGCACGCTCTTTTTGTATATTATTCCAAGTGTTGCGCCAAACGAAAAAGGTATAGAATATAATGAGAGAAAGTATATATTAATTTGCACATATAAAGCGAAAGGATGCATTGCTTATGCTGAAAAGAATATCAATTCTGATACTGGCTATGCTCATTATATTCTCCTGCGCCTGCCCCGGCGCTTTGGCCGCAGGCGCGGATAACACCGGTCTTAACAAGGCTGAGAGCAAGATTGCCATACCCCAGCCCATAGAACTTCCTTACGGTCCTCCGGCTCAAACCCGCGGTGTCGCCCGCTCCTCTTCCGGCGCGGTTGATACCTATCAGCTGCTTTTTGAGCTTGAAACGAAGGTTAAAAATGCCGTGCTTAATGGTGAGAGCAGTGTGGATCTATCTTCCTATATGGTGTACCCTGCTGATATAAACCTCAGCTATCTTGCATATTTCTCTCCCTATTTCGGCAACGGCATAGAATTAACCGCCTATCATTTTCGTGGCTCTTATTATTCCAATATCAAAATAAACACTTCTTTAACCGCTGCCGAGGCCCAAAGCTATTTCGCATCTGTTGATGCCAAAGTAGCCCAGCTGCGCGCAGAAATGGATACAGGCGCCACAGATGTGGACAAGATTTTGATTCTGCATGACTATCTCTGCTATAATGCAGCCTATGATATGAGTGGGTCTTGTCCGTCTGTATCCTATAAAAGCGCCGGCGTTTTGATGAAAGGCGTAGGCGTCTGCAATTCCTATGCCTACGCAGCCATGTATTTGCTGGCTCTATGCGATATTGAATGCTGGGTAACAATCAGCGAAGCGATGAACCATGCATGGAATATTGTAAAGGTAGATGGCAATTATTATCACATGGATATAACATGGGATGATAAAATTCCCGATAAATTGGGAAAGGTATATCATGATCATTTCCTGCTCAGCGATGGAGCAATCGGTCAGTGCCGCGGCATCTCCAACCAATATCATTATGGATGGGACAGAACCGACCTTGTTTGCAGCAGCACAATTTATGATAATGCCTATTGGACAGAGAGCGTCAGCCTTATAATCATGGATGGCGACAATAGCTACTATGTAGACTCAGAATCTATCGTAAAGCGCAATTCCCAGACCTCCGAGATAAGCCCGATTAAAGATTTGGGAATTTGGCCCGTGTGGGGCGGAAGCGGACATTGGGTAGGAACCTTCTCCGGCATCACAACCATTGGCAGGGATATCTACTATAATACCGCCACGCAAATTCGCAAGATAAATATGGATACCTTGAAAGACGAGCTTGTTTATAGCCCCGATACTACTCAAGGCTACATATTTGGCAATGATATCAAAAATGGCATTTTGAGATATCTAATTAAAAAGGATGCAAACGAAGAAGGAACTATTCTTTCTGTTAAACTCTCCGATATTATTCAGGTGGAACCCATAACTCTTAACAAGAGCGAGCTTTTGCTGGATGAGGGCGAAAGCTTCACCTTTGAGGTGAGCGGCAATACCGACGGACTTGTGTGGACCACCGATAATGCTGCCATTATCCGCGTTGAGCCTACTGGCGTTGTAACCGCCGTTGGCGAAGGAAGCGCAAGAGTAATTGTCACAAACGGAGAAGGCGCGCAGGCTTATTGCGAGGTTACTGTTTTCCACACTCATGTTTACACCGAAACAGTAATTGAGCCCGATTGCCTTAATCCCGGACACACCGAATGCACCTGCAGCTGCGGCATGAGCTATGACAAGGATATAGTGGATGCACTCGGCCATGAAATCGTTGTGGTTGATGCAGTTGACCCCAGCTGCGAAGAGCCCGGCAGCAGCGAAGAATCTTATTGCAGCCGCTGCGGCGAAGTGTTTGCTGAAAAGGAAATCCTCAGCGCCCTGGGTCATGCCTGGGACGATGGTATTGTCAGCAAAGAGCCTACCGAAACTGAAGACGGCGAGCGCTTCTTCCGCTGCATCCGCTGCGACGCGACCAAAACTGAGATCATAGAAAAGTTGGGTCATGTTCATACATATTCCCTTAAGCTCACACCTGCCACCTGCGAAGAGCAGGGCTATACCACCTATGCCTGCGCCTGCGGATATAGCTACATAAGCTATTATGTTGATGCTCTTGGGCATAACTGGGGTCCTTGGATCCTCATAGAAGCTCCCACGGTTTATAAGGAAGGTGTGGAGATCAAGGAATGCTCTCTTTGCGGAGCCACCGAAGAGCGCAGCGTTGAGAAATTGCCCAGTCCTGAGCCTGATCCCGAGCCCAGCCCCGAGCCCAGCCCCGA
>JAFYUG010000165.1 GCA_017558545.1 Oscillospiraceae bacterium
GACTCCATCCTCATCGACGAAGCCCGTACCCCCCTCATCATTTCCGGTCAGGGCGATGAGTCCACCGAGCTTTATAAGCAGGTCAACGATTTCGTCTGCCGCCTTAAGAGAATGGTTGTTGCCTCCGTGGACGAAAAGGCCGAGGAGGACGAGAATATAGACGCCGACTATGTGGTTGACGAGAAGGCCAAGACCGCCACTCTCACCGCCCGAGGCATTTCCAAGGCCGAGCAGCATTTCTCCCTTGAGAATCTGGCCGACCTTGAAAACTCCACCCTCTCCCACCATATCAATCAGGCTCTGAAGGCTCACGGCGTTATGAAGCGGGATATCGACTATGTGGTGAAAGACGGGGAAGTTATCATCGTTGATGAGTTCACCGGCCGACTGATGCTTGGCCGCCGTTATAGCGAAGGCCTCCATCAGGCCATCGAGGCCAAGGAGCGCGTCACCGTTGAGCGCGAGAACAAGACCCTGGCCACCATCACCTTCCAGAACTACTTCCGCATGTATGATAAGCTTGCGGGTATGACCGGTACCGCCGTAACCGAGCAGGAGGAGTTCGTTTCCATCTACGGTCTGGACATCGTTGAAGTGCCCACCAATAAGCCCGTTGCCCGTATCGATAACCCCGATGTGGTGCTGAAAAATGAAAACGGCAAAAACCGCGCCATCATTAATCAGATTTTGGCCTGCCATCAGAAGGGTCAGCCCGTTCTGGTCGGAACTGTTTCCATCGAAAAGAGCGAATATATCTCCAAGCTCCTTCAGCGCACCGGCGTTAAGCATAATGTCCTCAACGCCAAAAACCATGAGAAGGAAGCTGAAATTGTCGCTCAGGCCGGCAAGCTTGGGGCCGTTACCATAGCCACCAACATGGCAGGCCGCGGCACCGATATTATGCTGGGCGGCAACGCCGAATTCCTCTCCAAAAATGACCTCCGCAAGGCCGGTTACGGCGAGGATATCATCATCGAAGCCACCGGCTATGCTGACACCGATAACGAAGAAATCCTCGCTGCCCGCGCCCTTTTTGCCGAGCGCATGGCCTATCATAAGGCAATTATCAGCGAGGAGGCCGACAAAGTCCGCGCTGTTGGCGGTCTTTTCATCCTCGGCACCGAGCGCCATGAGTCCCGCCGCATAGATAACCAGCTTCGCGGACGTGCAGGCCGTCAGGGCGACCCCGGCGAAAGCCGCTTCTTCCTTGCCCTCACCGATGACATTATGCGCCTGTTCGGCTCCGAGCGCGTTATGGGCATGATGGAGGCTCTGGGTCTTGAGGAGGATATGCCCATCGATAACAAGATGGTCTCCAACGCCATTGAGCAGTCTCAGAAAACCGTTGAAAGCCGCAACTTCCAGGTGCGTAAAAACACCCTTGAATATGACGATGTCATGAATGTTCAGCGTAAGCTCATTTATGACCAGCGCTATAAAGTTCTGGACGGCGAGGATATCAAGTCCTCCATCGCCGGCATGATCAAAGATTTTATAGCCGATAATGTGGGCAATGTTGACCCCGAAAGCCCCGAGGCTCTCGCCGAAATCCTTGCTCCCTTCGAAAAGCTCTTCCTTGCCAAGGGACGCATCCGCTATGAAAGCGGCATGAAGAGCGAAGACCTTGCCCGCCGCCTTGAGGAAATCGCCTTTGAAGTCTACGAGGCCAAGGAAAAGGCTCTTGGCAATATGCCCAACGGCCTCCCCGTTATGCGGGAGCTGGAGCGCGTTATCATGCTCCGTGTTGTTGACGAATACTGGATGGAGCATATCGACGCTATGAGCGAGCTGCGCCGAGGCATAGGCCTGCGCGGCTACGGCAACATCAAGCCCGTCGATGCCTATAAGCAGGAAGGCCTTGATATGTTCGAAACCATGATTTCCGGCATGCGCGAAGAGGTTGTCCGCCGCATCTATCTGGCAAGAGTCCGCGCCAATGAAAGCGTCCAGCGTAAGAGCGTTGTTAAAAATGCCGCCACCAATATAGGCGGCGATGCTTCCGCAAAGAAGCAGCCCATCCGCCGCGCCCAGAAAATCGGACGCAACGATCCCTGCCCCTGCGGCAAGATGCGCCCCAACGGTCTGCCTATGAAGTATAAAGACTGCTGCGCCAAAAACGCATAATACTCGCTTGCTTTTTCGCCTCATATCTCATCTACAAAAATCGCCGTGCAAAATAGCACTGCCGATTTTTGCAGATTTTATCTGAGACGAAAAATCTGCGCGAGAGCCTTGCGTTTGCCGTGCAAAATAGCACTGCCGATTTTTGCAGATTTTATCTGAGACGAAAAATCTGCGCGAGGGTGCAGCGCAAATTTAAAGCCCCCCTTTCCAAGGGGGGATGCCTTGCAAAGCAAGGCAGGGGGGATAAAGCCTAAAATAGCTTTTATTTAAGTTATGCGTAATCGCTATCACCTCCGGTGACAGCCCCCTTGAAAAGGGGGCCTTAAAGCTGATTTTATATACAAATTCGATACACAGAAGGTTTACTATGACTTTTACTGAGAATAAAATCGGGCAGGTATGCTTTATGACTGCCCCCACGATTTCTGCCCGCCATGCTTTCACAACCCGCTTCGGCGGCGTCAGCCAGGGCATTTATGCCTCCATGAACCTTGGCACAGGCAGAGGGGACAGCGATGAAGCCATAAGGGAAAATTACCGCCTCCTTGGGGAGGCCACCGGCATTGATGTCACCACCATGGCCTTCACAAAGCAGGTGCATAAGGCCGATGTGCGCATAGTCACCATGGCCGATGTCCACGAGCTTTTCACCGCCGTGCCCTATGAGGCCGACGGCATCGTCACCGATGTTCCCGGCCTTGCCCTCATCTGCTTCACCGCCGACTGTGTGCCCGTGCTGCTCCATGACCCCATAAACTCCGTCATAGCCGCCGTCCACTGCGGCTGGCGCAGCAGCGTTGCCGACATTCTCGGCAATGCCCTTGCCGCCATGGAAAGCCTCGGCGCCAAAGCGGAGAACATCTGCGCCGCCATAGGCCCTGCCATCAGCGGATGCTGTTTTCAGGTGGGAGCGGAGGTCATAGAGGCCGCCAAGGAGTACATAGGCTCCGATATAGAGGGCCTTTACCGCCCCGATGAAAAGGCCGAAGGCAAATTTTACCTTGATTTGAAGTCCTGCAACGCCCGCCGCCTTATGCTTTTGGGAGTGAAGGAAGAGAATATATCCGTCTCCGACGAATGCACCAAATGCAGCCGTGAGAAATACTGGTCCCACCGCTTTACCGGCGGTCAGAGAGGCACTCAGGGCGCCTTGATAGTTATAGACCGAAAGGATTGAAATAAATGGAGTTTTTGAAAAAGCGCCTGCCCATATTGCTTTTGGCCTTTGCCATGCTCCTTTCCGCCTGCGGCAAAACCGAGGAGGAAGAGCAGCAGGAGGACGAAGTTGTATATGTGGGCGACCAGGTGGTTCAGCAGACCAGCGCAGCCGACAATATTTTCTCCGTTAACTATGACCCCGAAAGCGGCGTTAACCCCATAAGAGCCAAGTCTGCCACCAATATGCAGTTTTGGTCACTGATGTATGACAGCATCTTCGTGGTGGAAAATAACTTCTCCGTCACCAGCGAGATAGTAACCGAGACTCAGACCTCCGACTATCAGTGGTGGGTATTTTATATTGATACCTCCATCACCTTCCATGACGGCAGCAACCTTTCCGCCAAGGACATTGCCTACTCCATTAACCGCGCCAAATACTATGATTACTATGCAAGCCGCCTTGCCAATATCTATGGCTGCTCTGCCATGGGTGACGATTGCTTCGCCATAAGCCTCAACGCCCCCAATAGCCAGCTGCCCGCCATGCTGAACATTCCCATCATCAAGTATGGCAGCGTGGATGATCCCGTGCCCCTTGGCACCGGCCCCTATATGCTGGGCGAGAGCGGAGATGAGCTGGTGGCCTACGAGGGCTACCGCCACTATGACACCCTCCCCGTGGAAACCGTATATCTCAAGGACTATACGGACACCGCCGCCAAGATAAGCGCCTTCGAGGCCTCCTTGCTGGACATCGTCACCAATGACCCCACCGGCATGTATAATTTGGGCTACGGCAGCTCCAACGAAACCCGATATATTGAAACCAGCAATATGCACTATATAGGCTTCAACTTCCAGAGCAAGTATTTCTCCAATCTTCTTGCCCGCTGCGCAGTTGGTGCCGCCGTGGATAGACAGGGCATAGTGGATTCCTATATGGAAAACTGCGCCGTGCCCACGGTTTTGCCCGTGCACCCCATCAGTCCCCTCTATGACTCGGGCTACGCCGAGGAGCATGACTTCGACCTTGAGCGCGCCGAGATACTTTTTAGTAACTACGGCATAAAGGACTATGACGTGGACGGAGTTTTGGAAATCCTCATAACGGGCATAGTTGTTGAAATAGACATAAACTTCATCGTCAACACCGACTCCACCGCCAAGCTGGAAGCCGCCCGCGCCATTGCGGAAACCCTCAATGAAATGGGCATCAAGGTCACACTCCATGAGCTTAAGTGGGAGGACTATGTTGAGGCCCTGGAGAGCGGCAACTATGACATGTATTATGGCGAAGTTCGCATGACTCCCGACTGGGATCTCAGCTATCTCTTCAAGCCCTATACTGTTTATAGAGACCCCGAGAAGATTCAAAAGGGCATGAACTATGCAAACTGCTTTGAAGAGCAGTATATAAATGCCTATGCCGCCTATTTGGGAGCGGGCGAAGAAAACCGCAACATGGCTTTCTCCGACCTTGCAAAGCTCATAACCGAAAGCGGAGCTATTATCCCCATCTGCTTCGAGCGTCAGGAGCTTTTGACCCACCGCGGCGTTATCAGCGGCATCAGCTGCACCCAGTTTGATATTTTCAACAGATTCTACGAATGGACCATTAACCTTAAATGAAAGAAGCCATAATCAAGCTTATCAAAAAGTTCAGACGGCTTATAGTTTTCGGCTTTGTGGGCGTGGCCAACACCCTTGTTGACTATCTCATTTTTGCCCTTTGCTATGAATTGGCAGCCTTGCCCGTTATAATAAGCCAGTTTGTTGGCTATATGAGCGGCAGCGTCTTCGGCTATTTTGTCAACAGCAATGTAACCTTCAGGGAAGGCCGGGGCCGCACCAAGGCTCAATGGGCTCAGTATTTGGGCATAGATATAGTCCTCACAGCCCTCTCCGGCGCGTTTCTGGAGTGGGTGGAAGGCCGGGGGCTGCCCATTTACCTGTTCAAGATAATCACCACCGTTGCGGTGGCGCTTATACATTACGTTATTTACAAGTATTTCGTTTTCAAAATCAAAAAAGAGGAGGATGCGCCAAATGAATGAAATGGAGCTTATTGCGGTGGCTCGTCTTGCCGCGGAAAACGCCTATGTACCCTACTCCAATTTCCCCGTGGGAGCCGCCCTTGAATGTCCCGACGGCAAGGTTTTCACCGGCTGCAACGTTGAAAATGCCGCCTATGGCAGCACCATCTGCGCCGAGCGCACCGCCATGTGCAAGGCTGTCAGCGAGGGTTACAGAAAGTTTAAGAAAATTGCCATTTGGGGCAACTGCGATGATTATTGCTTCCCCTGCGGCGCCTGCCGCCAGTTTATGAGCGAGTTTTCTTATGATATGCAGGTAATAAGCGCCAACAGCAAGGGAGAATATCATTCCCGCAGCCTCAAGGAGCTTATGCCCTTCGCCTTCAACACGGAAAATCTCAAGTAAAGGATAAAGATATGAAAACTACAAAGAAAATTCTCACCCTTGTTCTGGCCTTGGTGCTCCTTTGCAGTGCATTGGTGCCCACTTATGCCGCCGGCAACAAGTATTTCAAGGATGTGCCTGCCAATGCATGGTATAAGACCGAGCTTAACGCCATCATGGATGCTCAGGCCCGCATGGGCTCTTATCCCATCATCAATGGCTACGCCGATGTCTACGGCAAGCCCACCGGTATGTTCGGCCCCAAGGACTCCCTCACCAGAGCTCAGTTTCTGAAGATGATTATGGAGGCCTTTGCGGTAACCGGTGCAAGTTTGGACCTCAGCGACAGAAGCAAGGATAAAGAGCACTGGGCAGCTAAGTATTATCTGGCCGCCGAGAAGGAAAACCTCCTCATTGCCGATGTTTATTACTCCAGCGAGCCTCTCTTCCCCCTTACCAGAGCTGAGCTGCAGAAGAGCATCACCCGCAACGAGATGGCCGTTATTTTGGCCAACCTCCTCACCAACGTGGGCATGGACTCCGTTGTTGAGCTCACCAAGGTTGAAAATTACATCAATGACTATAGCTCCATCCCCGAGCAGTATAGAGCCGCCGTTGGACAGGTTTACGGCAAGAAGCTGCTGCAGGGCGATAACCTCGGCAACTTCAATGGCAGCAAGAGCCTCACCCGCGCTGAGTCCATCATGGTTGTCTACCGCTTCCTCTTCCTCTATAACTTCAACGGCAACGACTTGGCCGAGTTTGCAAAGCGTCCCGGTCAGGCCGACAAGGTTGAGCCTCTGCCCGAAAACTATGTGCCCTTCGCCAAGCGCTGGCAGGCTATGAGCACCGCAGAGCAGCGTCAGGTTCTCTTCGGTAACCCCAACAAGACCTATTTTGCCTCCGCTGCGGAAGCCGCTCCCTATATGACCGATGTGACCATTCCCATTTGGACCATGGATAAAACCGGCAACAAGTTTGCCTCCACCATGACCATCAATGTCCATAAGGAAGTTGCCAAGGATGTTGCTCTTATCTTCCAGGAGATCTTCGATGATCCCGAGCGCTTCCCCATTTACGGCGGCTGGTCCGTTGGCGGCTCCCGCTTCACCGATACCATGCGCCATAGCTGGGGCGTGGCCATCGATATTAACGCCCTCTATAACTGCGAGTGCTACTTCTATCATTGGTCCGGCCAGCTTCAGGTAACCTGCGGCTACGGTTATTATCCCGTAATTCAGGACCAGAGCGCTCTTCAGACCGATAAGCGCCTTGGCGGCAATGCTGCCCGCTTCGCAGGCACCATGTCCGGTCCCAGCTATTACTCCATCGGCGGCGCCGAGGGTGAGTATGGTTATAGCGTCGTGAAGGCCTTTGCCAAGTATGGCTGGGGCTGGGGCGGCAACGGCTGGGGTCAGAACTCCTCTGGCCGTGAGAAGTTTGACTTCATGCACTTCTCCATCCAGAAAAACGGCGGCTGATAATAAGCAAATAAAAATCCCGAACTCAAGAGAGTTCGGGATTTTTCAGCCTGTCAAAAAACTATGCTGCCATCTTACTAGATAGGGTAGCGGGGGCGTGTGTAGGGGGCAAAGGGCCCCCTGCACGTTAAAATCAATGCATTTTTGAGCGAAAATCGCTCAAAAATGCTGTTTTCTGGGTGTCAAAAAAGTGGCAAAGCCACTTTTTTGACACCCAGAAATATCTTGTGGAAAATGAAGGGCTATGATATAAATATTTTTAAGGAGGTGCAGACTATGCTGTTCAGACTTAATATTTATCTCAGCGAAGAGGACTATTTGGCCTTTAACATCTTCCATGCCATTGAGTCGGAGGAAGGCAAAAGAATAGTCCGAAAAAGCCGTCGGTTTTTCGTTTTGTTAATGGCAGTTCTGGCCGTGCTTATTGTGCGTGTGATGGAACTAAGTGTGAGCTCCCTTGTGTTTGCCGGGATTATTTTGCTTTTTACAGTATTTTACATGATGTTCTTCAAGAAACTCATGGCTAAAAATGTAAAAAAGCAGCTTGAGCGCATTAAAAAGACGGGTAAGCTGCCCTATGACCCTGTGTCCACCATGGAATTTTATGATGATAAAATGGTTGAAATTACAGAGCTGACACGCATTGATAAAGGCTATAATGCCCTTGAGCGGATATGTGTGTATAGGGAACGATATATCCTTGCTTATCATAGCAGTGTGGGAGCATATATTTTCCCCGTTGAGCAGGTGGAAGCTCAGATGAATCGGGATGAATTTATGAGCTTCCTTCTCTCGAAATGCTCCCGCGTTGAATATTATTAATCGGCGGAAAATGGTTTCCAAAATGTAAGGGCGGCAACCTTGCCCCCGCACGGTACAGCCGCAAATGTAGGGGCGGCAACCTTGTCCCCGCGCGGTACAGCCGCAAATGCAGGGGCGGCAATCTGCCGCCCGCCTGCCGCTGAGAAAAAATATTTCATTGCTATTTTATTGGCCTGGTATATGGTGAAAATAAGAAAACACGGAGGGGGCTGAATAGTAAATGGAACAATATCCGGAAAGAAAACCTATTCGCCTTAAGGATTATGATTATTCCACCCCCGGGGCATATTTTATAACCGTGTGCATTGCAGACAGAAAACCAATCCTCTGGAATGTAGGGGCGGCAACCTTGTCCCCGCGCGGTACAGCCGCAAATGTAGGGGCGAACTGCGTTCGCCCGCAAACCACCGCACCCAATTGTAGGGGCGAACTGTGTTCGCCCGCCAACATCCCGCTGTCTGCTGTCGGAAAACTGGTTGATAAAGAGATACAAAAACTTAATTCTGTATATGAGGCTGTAAGGGTGGATAAATATTGCATTATGCCCGACCACCTTCACCTTATCATTTCAATAAATGCTGACGAAAGCGGGCGAACACAGTTCGCCCCTACAGTTTCGCGGATGATGAAGCAGTTCAAAGGCTCGGTTTCCAAGCAGCTTGGCCACGGCATTTGGCAAAAATCCTTCATTGACCGCGTGATACGAAACGAAAAGGGATATCTTGCCGCGTGGGAATACATTGAAAACAACCCCATCAAACCGGACACGGCATACGACATCCCCGATTTTGATAATATGTAAAAACAGCATTTTTGAGCGATTTTCGCTCAAAAATGCATTGATTTTAACGTGTAGGGGGCCCTTTGCCCCCTACACACGCCCCCGCTACTCTATCTCGTAAGATGGTAGCATAGTTTTTTGACGGGCTGTAAAAAAGAGGCGGCTTTAGGCCGCCTCTTTTTTTGCGTTTTAATAATACATTTCCATTTCGCCCAAATCCGGCAGATACACACTTCCCAAGGCTTTTCTCGCCAAAATCCACGGCAAATTCATATGACCCAATTCATCGTTATAATCAATCTCATAAATTTTCATAATGTTGAGATACCGGAGGGTTTCCCCATAAAGGCCGCCGGTTTCGCCTCTTTCCTCAAGCTCCGTCTTAAGGCGCACCATTTCCGGCACGGAGGCAAAACGGAGAGGCTCCATGGCGCTCACATCCACGGTGGCGAGGCTGCCCTCTAAATACCTATCCACATTGTATCGGGCAATGAGCCTTTCCGAGCCGGAGAAAGAGAGGAGGGCGAACATGATAACCAGCACGGAGAGGGAGGCGGCAATAAGCTGCATCCTGCTCACAAACTGCTTGATTATCACCAAAATAAACACAATTGCCAGCACCGCCATGAACCATGCGGCGTAAACGCGCTTGGGGGTGAGGCCGTAATATTCAATATACATGAATAGTTTTGCCAAGGCCGTTGCTATGAGCACCAAGGTGCAGATGGCGTAAATAATGGAGATGGCCTTGAGCGCCCATTTCGCGGCGGCTTTGCCTCTGTTCATGAAAACACCGGCCATGGCAACAATGGCAAGATTAATAACGGAAACTATGCAAAGCTGGAAAAATCCCTCTCTGGCATAGTCGGCATAGCTGAAGCCCTCGGGCAGCACTCCTGTGAAGCCGGAAATATAATAGCTCCACTGGGAGATGAAAAAGACGATATAGATAAAGAGTATGGGAGCCGTTGCCGCCAAAACCGTCACCGCGGGAGCAACCCGCACGGTCTTTGCCGCCTCTTCGCAGGATGCCACCGTGATGACATTTGCGGTTTTCCTATCCTCCGCGGAGATGTATGCTCCGAAAATATACATAGCCACGGGAAGACCCAGCGCCGCCGCCAAAATCATATTGAAAATCCTGCCCTCGCCAAGGGAGAAGATGTTATTCAAAAGAGAATTGAAGGCGCTGTCGTAGCTGAGCAAAGCCAGCACCACAACGGTGGGGATAAAAGCTATGCAAAGGCCGATGATAATTTTCAAAATCAGCTTGCCGCTTTTTTGGCCTCTTCCGTAGAAAAGCGCTCTGAAAATGCCGGCAATGGAGAAGAAGGGGGCGATGGCGGCCTTAAAAAAGTCCAAAGCCACATAGTCCGTGAAGCCATCCTTCAAGGCATTGCCCAAAAGCACATGGACATAGCATAGCCAAGCCAAAATGGAGTAGCCATAGGAGAAAAGCTGGATGAAGCCGCTGCAGGTGAAGAAAAGGGAAAGGCCGATCAAAAAGCCGCTGAGAGCCACCGCAAGAGCGGAAAAGGTGAACTTAGCGCCCTTTTTCTTCAAAATCACCGTGGCGCTGAGATACAAAACTCCCAGAAAAAGCATGGCGGCAAGAGGGCCGTTGGCGCGGCAGAAAATATAGCCGCATAGCCAGGAAATCCATGCCAGGGCAACTTCCCAAGGAGTGAAGGCGCGTTTTTGGCTGCCTTCCTCCGGCATTTCAATGGGAGAGGGGATATTTTCGTTCATAATCATTCCTCATTTACAAATTCGATGATGTCCCCAACCTGACAGTCCAGGGCCTTGCAAATGGCGTCCAAGGTGGAAAAGCGAATGGCCTTGGCCTTGTTGTTTTTCAGAATGGAGAGGTTTGCGAGAGTGATGCCAACCTTTTCGGAAAGCTCGTTGAGGCTCATTTTCCGCTTGGCCATCATAACATCAAGATTGATAACAACCATTTCGTCCTCACCCCATTTCAGACCGTAAGGTCGTTTTCGCTCTTGATTTCCGTGGCCTCTTCAATGGTGCTCTTCACAATTCTCAGGCATACGCCGAGAAAAAGCAATCCAAAGGCCACGAAAAATGCCAGCTGGAAGTAAATGCCCAAAAGGCAGGTGGCAAAGCACATCAAAAGGCAGCACCATGAAACTCCGCGAATGCAGATAACGCTTTTGGCGGTAAACACAAGCCCCGCTCTCACTCTTCTGAGCAGCACGAAGAGAAAGCCGTCCGCCGCCATGATGAGGAGCAGTAGGACATAAGCGAGCACATGGATGAAGCTGCGCTGGGCAGGTCCAACATTATTTCTGTCGCCAATAACGTCCCGGGTGTCGATGAGCTTATCCGTAAGCTCCGGGAGGATGAAAAGCCCCGCAATGCAGATTGCCATCAGCGCAAGAGCTATGGCTATGGAGAAAAGGGTGGATATATTTTTATGTCTGGAAACCATGGAAATGATGTCTCCTTTCCTGTTGTTAAGTCCAAAATATCATGAGTTATACCCGTTTGTCAATATAAATTTATTGAAAAACGATAAAAACATATCGAAAAACAAGCCGCAAGGGCTTTAGGCGGGTGCTCGTAAAACAGTTAAACCGACCTATAATTGCAATCATAGGTCGGTTTTGCTGTATGTAGGTTTTGGGTAGGCTCCCCTTGTCAGGGGAGC
>JAFYUG010000166.1 GCA_017558545.1 Oscillospiraceae bacterium
AAGAAGGTGGAACAGGAGAGTGCCCAAACCTGCAAAAAGCAAAGTTGCAGAAACACTCAGACCGGTGAGAGTGGGGACGAGAACAGTTGCTCCGAACATTGCAAACATGTGCTGGAAGCCGAGAACAAGCATTCTGGGTGCACCGAGGCTTCTGGCGTCATAGACAGGCTCGGTGCCGATTTTGATTTTATCTTTACTCATAGTTTCCTCCGTTTATATTTATTTTTTATTATAAATGCTGATATTTGTTTCCCCATCCGTTTCCGTAAGTTTTACAAGTACACTTTCGGAATGGGATGTGGGGATGTTTTTACCTACATAGTTAGCCTTAATAGGCAGCTCCGCGTGTCCGCGGTCAACCATGCAGCAAAGCTGAATTCTTGCAGGGCGACTTATTGCCATAATTGCATCCAAAGCCGCTCTTGCGGTGCGGCATGTGTAAATTACATCGTCCACAAGAATAACGGTTTTGTCTTTTATTGAAAAGGGGATATTTGTATCGCTGACAACGGGGGCTTCGGCTCTGCCTCCAAGGTCATCGCGATAAAGGGTAATATCCAGCTCTCCAACAGGGACTTCAACACCCTCAATTTTGCCGATATTGGCAGCAATTCTTTTGGCAAGAGGAACTCCGCGGGTTTTAATGCCTATAAGGCAGACATTATCAACGCCTTGGTTTTTTTCAATTATCTGGTGAGCAATGCGAACAAGAGTACGTTCAACTCCTGCCTCGTCCATAATTTGCGCTTTGAAATTTTGCTCCATATTTATCGCTCCCAATTAAAATCAGGTGAAAATTGAACTTATTTATTTAACTTATTTATTCTATAACATAAAATCAAAAAATACAAGAAAAAGGGAAGTGCTTTTTGCACTTCCCTTGAATAATATTCTTACTTCTTAAATCCATCCTTAAGGGCAACGGCGCGGTTGAAAACAAGATGTTCGGGAGAAGAATCCTTGCTGTCGGCGCAGAAGTAACCCATACGCAGGAACTGGAAGCGGTCGGTGGCCTTGGCATCGCGGAGCATATTTTCAACCTTGGCGCCGGTGAGAACTTCCAAAGACTCGCTATTCATGCAATCGATATAATCCTTGCCTTCGCCGTCGGGATTTTCGTCGGCAAAGAGGTTGGAATAAAGGCGAACTTCAGCATCAGCGCAGTTGTTTGCGTCAACCCAATGGATGGTTGCGCACTTAACCTTGCGTCCGTCAGCAGGATCGCCGCCGCGGGACTCGGGATCATAGGTGCAGAGAATTTCGGTAACATTGCCGTTTTCATCCTTGACGCAGCCGGTGCACTTGATGAGATAAGCACCCTTTAGACGGCACTCGGGGCCATCGGGATAGAGGCGCTTATACTTGGGAATGGGAACTTCAAGGAAGTCCTCGCTCTCAATGTAGCACTCGCGGGAGAAGCTTACAAGGCGGTTGCCTGCTTCAGGATCGTTGGGATTGTTCTCAACTTCCAGCATCTCGCTCTGACCTTCGGGGTAATTGGTGATGGTGAGCTTGATGGGGCGAAGAACAGCCATGGCGCGCTGAGCGTTCATATTAAGGTCTTCGCGGAGGCAGTGCTCAAGGAAACCAAATTCGATGGTGCTGGGAACTTTTGCAACGCCGATGCGCTCGCAGAAGTTGCGGATGGATGCGGGAGTGTAGCCACGGCGGCGGAGTCCGCAAAGAGTGGGCATACGGGGATCATCCCAACCTGAAACGAGGCCGTTTTCGACAAGGTAGCGAAGCTTGCGCTTGCTCATAACGGTGTAGTTAATGCCAAGGCGGGCAAACTCAATCTGGCGGGGCTTGCAGGGAACGGAAACGTTGTTTACAACCCAGTCATAGAGGGGACGGTGGTCTTCATACTCAAGGGAGCAGAGAGAGTGGGTGATACCCTCGATAGCGTCCTGAATGGGGTGGGCAAAGTCGTACATGGGGAA
>JAFYUG010000167.1 GCA_017558545.1 Oscillospiraceae bacterium
CCACCCATACCATGTTCAAAAATTTCACCTGCCGCGATCTCACTGACGAAATCGAGCCCATTGTTGCCCACTGGCGCAGCGAGGGCATAGGCTTTGACGCCGTTTATACCGGATATCTGGGCTCTTTTGAGCAGATAGATATTGTCAGCGGTGTTTTCAAAGCTATGAAGGCACAGGGCAGCCTTATCTGCGTTGACCCCGCCATGGCCGATAACGGCAAGCTCTATCCCGCCTTTGACGAGGCCTTTGCAAAGCGCATGGCATCCCTCTGCGCCAATGCCGACTTCGTCCTGCCCAATATCACCGAGGCCTGCTTCATGACCGGCGCTGAGTATAAGGAAACTTACGATATCGACTATGTCAAGTCCCTCATGCTCTCTCTGCATGAGCTGGGCGCAAAGAACGTTATCATCACCGGCGTAAGCTTTGCCGAAGGCAAAACCGGCGTTATGGGCTATGACGGCGAGAAGAAGGAATTCTCCTACTATTGCCATGATAAGCTTCCCCATAGCTACCACGGCACCGGCGATATCTTTTCCTCCACCTTCGTTGGCGCAATGATGAACGGCATCGATTGGCGCAAGGCCGTTGAGGTTGCCGCTGACTACACTGCAAAGTGCATTGCCGTCACCATTGATAGCGGCAAGGAAAAGCACTACGGCGTAGACTTCGAAAGCTGCACCAAATTCCTCCTCGACCGCCTTGACAAGGCAAAATGGAACTAATGAAAGAACTAAAAAAGAGCTGATGGAAATCAGCTCTTTTTCTATTCAATGCTGTCTGCAATTATTTTAGTCCAAAGCTCAAGAGGGACTTCTGCCTCGTTATAGGGGAAGAAGCTTGCTTTAATAACGGTGTTTCCCTTTCTGATGAGCATGGAGGGGAATAGCTCTGTGTAGACATCTGCATAGTCTGCATCAATGTGAGCGGAAGAGAGGGGACTATAGCGCTTGCTGCTTTTATTTTCTGCGGCAAGTTCCCTGCATAGTAGCTTAGCCAATAAATCGTGGCTCATTTCAAAATAGTAAACGGTCAGATTACCGCCCTGACGGCTGCCGTCTGGCATGGTGAAATATGCAGCCTCTCGCCAAATTATTGTATTGGGAGAAATCAGGGGCGCGGATGTTTGCTCAAAATAGTTGGTAACATCCATGAAGTTATAGGGCTCATAATTATCCCCTTCAAAAAATATCTCATTCAAGGTGGCAAAGGGTGGGTCACTTTCAAATTCATTCAGGGGTCTTTCCATGTCGAAAGCCCTGAGAAATACGGCGAAAATCAAAATGACCCAGACAATAAAAAGTCCACTTTGCAGCCATCTGGCGGCTATGTATTTCCATGCTCCGCCCTGCCATGGCTCCGGTGCTTCCATTTGGCCATTTGCAAGGCTCTTCTTCAAGCGGTTTAGAGCAACTATAGACTTGATTTCATTATACGCAAGCCAAATAAAAAGGAATATGGACAAAAAAGTGAAGAAGCTGCCTGCTGCAATCGCCGCCTGAATTACGCCTGTGCGTGCAGCAAGAAGAGGATAAACTATAAACAATAGGAGCTGATAAATTACCTGACCTCTGGCTTTTTTGATTGCCGCCTTCAGGGTTTGCGCTTGAATATATGGGTCGGTATTTAGCTCGGGAGCGTGGGGATCGCAGCATTGATAAATATGAAATTCTCCCCGTCTTGCAACATACTCCCAACCAAAGGCATCGTGAAATTCTTCCTCCTCCTGATCGGGTTCTCCGTCATCAAAGATGGATTTTGCATTTCTGGCTGCCTGCATTCGGTATTTCACTATGCGGGGAGCGGCCTTTTCAAAGTCTGCAAAGCCCATGAAAAAACCGTCGCGGCTGAGAAAATAACCTTCCTTGGCCATGTGCTCAAGCCATGACTCCATGCGGAGAATATCATAGGATGGGCAGGGGATAGGCCGATGGATGTGCCTGGCGTTGTCGTTATACTTAAGCATAATCAAGCTCCTTCCGCATCTCTGATGCATCGGCGCAGCCGCTGCAGCTCCCTCGTGTATATGGCAATACCCTTGTCGGTTATTTTGTAGCTGCGCTTGCGGCCTTGAACTTCGGTTTCCTCTATTAGCTTTTCCTTTTCAAATTTGCCAAGTATGGTATAAAGTGTGGCGGGACCCATATTTATTTCGCCGTTGCTGCGCCGGCTTATAAATGCGGCAATATCTATGCCGCACATACTCTGGGAGTGGAGTGCCATCAAAACATAGAACATGGACTCTGTAAGCATCTCCATGGCCTTTTTCGGCATTGGGCTTTACCCTCCTTTTTGCAATATCGTTACATGATATCATCTAACGATATTATACGTTCACTAAAGAAAAAAGTCAATAAAATACCCATAAGACGTGAAAAATCGTCTGAGGCGGCCTCACATAGGGATTTACACGGTTTTGAATGAATCTTTTTCCCCGCAGCTTCCCCCGCCTCTTTTGAAATACACAAAGTATTTCTGTAAGAGCCGGAGTTGCTGCAAGAAAAAATCTTCCATTCAAAACTGCAAAGCACTCCAAAGTAATATATTTTTCTGCAAGACAAAGAAAAAATCCATGGCAAGGCTGTCGCCTGCCATGG
>JAFYUG010000168.1 GCA_017558545.1 Oscillospiraceae bacterium
CTTTGCCGGCCTCAAGTGCACTCTTTCCGTTCATCTGGAAGCTAAGACCGCATATCTTTGCCGCGTTATGGCAAAGGGCGGCGCACAGATGCGCGTTACCGGCTCCAACCCTCTCTCCACTCAGGACGATGTCTGCGCAGCCTTGGTCGCAGGCGGCCTTGATGTTTATGCTCACCACGGCGTAACCATGGAGCAGTATGAAGCCGATATCCGTGCCGCTTTGGAATGGGGACCCAACATCATCATCGACGATGGCGGCGACCTTGTCCACATGATGCACACCGAATTTCCCCATATGATTCCCGACGTAATCGGCGGCTGCGAAGAAACCACCACCGGTATTCTCCGTCTGAAGGCTATGGACAAGGCCGGAACTTTGAAGTTCCCCATGGTCATGGTTAACGAAGCTGATTGCAAGCATCTTTTCGATAACCGCTACGGCACCGGCCAGTCCGTTTTCGATGCCATTTTGCGTACCACCAACCTTGTTATCTGCGGCAAGGAAGTTGTTGTTGCAGGTTACGGCTGGTGCGGCAAGGGTGTTGCTATGCGCGCAAAGGGTCTTGGCGCCCGCGTTATCGTAACCGAGGTTGATCCCGTTAAGGCAATTGAAGCCCACATGGACGGTTTCGAGGTTATGACCATGGACGAAGCTGCCGCAAGAGGCGATATCTTCTGCACCGTAACCGGATGCAACGATGTTATCACCGAGCAGCACTTCGCTAAGATGAAGGACGGCGCTATCCTCAGCAATGCCGGCCACTTCGATGTTGAGGTCAATGTAGCCAAGCTCAAGGCCTATGCCGTTGACAGCTATAATGCCCGCAACAATATTGATGCCTACGTTATGCCCAACGGCAATACTTTATATCTCCTTGGCGAAGGCCGCATTGTAAATCTGGCAGCAGGCGATGGTCATCCCGCCGAGATTATGGATATGAGCTTTGCAATTCAGGCTCTCTCCGCCAAGTATCTTGTTGATAACAAGGGCAAGGTTCCCGTAAGCGTAATTGCTGTTCCCGAGGAAACCGATAAGGCCGTTGCTTTCAAGAAGCTTGAAACTCTTGGCATCAGCATCGATGCTCTCACTGAAGATCAGAAGGAGCACATGGGCGTATAATCGCCTGAATAGATAAAAAATCCGAGGGGGAGGTGCTTAACCATGGAAGATATGGAACTTTTCGAAGAGATAAACGAAGAATCCATGGATTATGAGACCCGACAGGAACAAAAGCTGGAGGAAATGCATCGGCTTTTGAATGAAAAGCAGCTGAAGGCTCTTCGGCAGCACCTTGAGGACAGCGACGCTTTCGACGTTTCTGAGTTTCTCACCGAGCTTGAGCCCCAGCAAATGATAAAAGTTTTCCGAGTTCTCAGCAAGGAGCATGGAGCGGAGGTTTTTGCCGAGCTGGATGTTCCCGAGCAGGAGTATATCATAAACTCCGTTACGGACGCCGAGCTTGGAAACATTCTGGAAGAGCTTTATCTGGACGATACTGTGGACCTTATGGAAGAGCTGCCCGCAAATGTGGTTGCCCGTGTCATGAGAATTTCCACTCCCGAAACCAGAAAGCTTATTAACCAGTACCTCAAATATCCCGAAAATTCTGCGGGCAGCATTATGACCGCCGAGTTTATCGACCTTAAAAAATACATGAGTGTAAAAGAGTCCTTTGCCCGCATCAAGCGCATTGGTGCAGATAAGGAAACTGTTTACACCTGCTTTGTCACCAGCGCGGATAGAAAGCTGGAAGGCGTAGTAACGGTCAAAGACCTTATAATGGCAAATGATTTTGACATCATTGAGGACATAATGAATGATGTAGTCATTTATGCCACAACCGAGGATGACCAGGAGGACGTTTCCAATATGTTCTCCGACTATAACCTGCTGACCATTCCCGTTGTTGACACAGAGCGCAGACTTGTCGGTATAGTCACCGTTGACGACGTCATGGACGTTATGGAGCAGGAGGCAACGGAAGATATCGAAATCATGGCCGGTATCACTCCCTCCGATAAGCCCTATTCCAGAACTCCCGTCACGGAGATTTTCAAAAACCGCCTGCCCTGGCTTATGCTGCTGATGCTTTCCGCAACCTTCACCAGCATGATTTTAACATCCTTTGAGGATGCCTTGGCAGCGCAGGCTGCACTCATCGCCTTTATTCCCATGCTTATGGGTACAGGCGGTAACTCGGGAAGCCAGTCCTCCACGGCTGTTATCCGAAGCCTCTCCATCGGCGATACTGAGCCCAGAGATGTGCTTATGGTCCTTTGGAAGGAAATTCGCGTTTCCATCCTTTGCGGTATATGCCTTGCTATTGTTAACTTCGGCAAGATGTTCCTTTTGGATAAATTTATCCTAGGAAACAATGATATCACCGTTGTGATTGCTCTTACTGTCAGCGCAACTGTGCTCTTCGTTGTTATCTTTGCCAAAATTGTCGGCTGCACTCTGCCCATGCTGGCTGAGCGCATAGGCATAGACCCCGCGGTTATGGCAAGTCCCCTTATTACAACACTAACTGACGCCGTGTCCCTGATCATTTACTTCACCATTGCAAGAATGCTTTTGGGCACCTGAGTAATTTTCCGCCCCGCCGGATATGTGGGGCGGAAAATTTCGCGGATGGGCGGAAAGGAATAATTATGGATCTTAGCAACCTCTTCAGCAGACTTATTGTATTGTTTATCTATATCATTGTCGGCTTCATCGCCGCCAAGGCCGGTAAGATAAACGAGGATGTTGTCAAAAAAGTTAATACTGTGCTGCTTTATGTAGGTCAGCCCGCTATGATAATAAGTTCCGTTTTGGATACCCATCTGGATCTTGGCTTAAAAGAGATTGGCTATATCTTCCTCCTTGCCCTTATAATGCAGCTGCTTTTGATATGCTTTTCTTATATCTTTACCCCTATTTACTGCAGAAATAAAGAGGAGCGCGGTCTCTTTAAGTTTATGACCGCCTTTGGAAACACGGGCTTTATGGGATTTCCCATAATCTCTGCCCTTTTTGGAGCAGATGCAATTTTCATTGCCGCGGTTTTCCTAATTCCCTTTTTCCTTGCAAGCTATTCCTTGGGTGTAATGCAGATAAGAGGCAGAGCCAAGGGCGAGAAAATAGATTTCAGCTTCCTTCTTAACCCTGCAATTATTGCAACGGTTGTGGCCGTTGTGCTCTTCCTTGTTAAGCTCCCCATACCCCGAGAGGCCATGGACGCCTGCTCCGGCCTTGCAGGAATACTGATTCCTCTTTCCATGGTTGCAATCGGTGCCAATATAGGCATGAGAAAGCTTTCCGAGCTAGTTGTGGACCTTCGCATGTATGCTCTGAGCTTTGTTAAGCTTATTATTTGCCCCGTGCTTATGTTTTTCATTGCAAGAACATTTGTTAATAACGAGGTGTATTTGGGCATAATGGTGGTTAGCTCCGCCATGCCATCTGCGGTTTTGGCCTCCATGCTGTCTACCGAGTATGGCAAAAACATCCATGTTGCAAGCAGAGGCGTGTTTATAACAACTCTTTTGTCTCTTTTCACCATTCCCGCAATTATGCATATTCTGTTTTAATAAAATGTAAACTTTTCCTCTTCATCCCTTTACTTTTAGTATTAACTGGGATATAATTAACATGTTCGCGTAAAATGCCCTCGTAGCTCAGCTGGATAGAGCAATGGCCTCCGACGCCATGTGCCGCTGGTTCGAATCCGGTCGAGGGTGCCAATAGCTAAGACCTTTTACCCATTTTTGGCGAAAAGGTCTTTCGCTATAATATGTTTGTGTGTATTTTATTTAAGTAGGTGAGAGTCAGTGAAAGATGCCGGTACCGTCAAGGTTAAGAGAGCATATAGAAAGACTTCTGAAACCCAGAAGATTATTTTTGATAAGGCAATGGCTCTCATGAGCGAAAAGGGATTTCAGGGCACAACTGTCCGCGAAATCTGCTCCGATGCCAATATCCCCATTGGAACTTTTTATAATTGCTATAAATCCAAAGTGGATATTCTCAAGAGCATATATGAAGCCGGCGATAAGTATATTCATGATGCGGTTGAATATGAGTTCAAAGGCAAAACTGCCCTTGAAAAGCTCCATATTTTTGCCTATCACTATGCCCAGCTTAACGTTCGCACGGGCATAGAGGTTATGCGAGTTCTCTTCTATCCCAATAACGAATGGTTTGCGGGAACAAGACCCATGCAGCTTTCCATGCAGCTCATCATTGATGAGGGCAAGGCTTCCGGGGAAATCAGAAAGGAACTTGATACCGCCGAAATCGTGGACTATGTTTTCGATATATTCCGCGGTGTTTGCTATAACTGGTGTATCTATGATGGCAGCTTTGATCTTGCCAAGCGCATAGAAAGCCATATCAGCATTCTCTGCGAGGCGCTTAAGGCATAAAGATTTCTATTCCCGCAGTTATTATTCTGCGGGAATTTTCCATTATGTAATAAGGAGTTGAAAAATACTTTGGAGCATATACATGATAACAGCCATGAACATACTCATCACCATGGCCACCATCACCACAACCATGACCATGAATATGAGCATGAGCACGAACATACCCACCATGACCATGCCGAGGAATGCGACGGCGAAGGCCATGCCCATCACCATCATGATGACGGAAGCTGCTGCTGCCATCATCATGAGATGCAGCATCACCATGGCTTCAATAAGCTGATGATTGCAAGGCTTTGCGTTTCTGCTCTGCTATTTTTCAGCCATTATTTCCTCCATGATTTTCTCCATGAGCATGAGGCTATGGATGTTCTGCTTTTTGCCGCTGTTGCGCTTATAGCAGGCTATGATGTTGTTTTCTCAGCCATTAAGAACATATTCTCCCTTAAGTTTTTTGACGAATATTTCCTTATGACAGCTGCAGCCATTGCTGCTTTTATAATTGGCAACTATCATGAAGGCGCTGCGGTTATGTTCCTTTATCGTGTGGGACAAACCTTTCAGGACTGTGCAATTCGCTTCTCACGCAGAAAAATTGCTTCAGTAACCGGCTCCTATAGCGCCTTGGGGCAGGAGAGAGGCAAAACCGATAGATTCATAACCCGCTTTGCAAAGGTATATACCCCCATTGTTCTTCTTTGCGCTTTGCTTATTGCCATTGCTTTGCCTGCGTTTACCGATACCGTCCTTAAGGATGCTATTTATAGAGCTTTAACCTTCCTTGTGGTTGCGTGTCCCTGCGCCGTTGTTATTTCTGTGCCCATGGCGTATTTCGCAGGCATTGCCGCCGGTGCAGGCCGAGGAATATTCTTCCATGGCCCCAGCATACTGGATAGACTTGCAACGGGCAATCTTGAGAGTAATGCAGCTGAGGAGCATGAAAACAGTATTATTTTCACCTCGGATAAGGAAAAGAAAATTCCTTCTGCCGAGCTTGTAATAGTTGGCGACCAAAGCCGTTATGAGCTGGCTAAGAAAATTGCCTCCAAGTCCAGAAATATAGCCTATGAAAACATTGTTGCAGCAATTGCTGTAAAACTGGCCGTTGTTGTTCTGGGCGGCCTTGGAATAAGCTCGCTGTGGTTTGCTGTTTTTGCAGATAGCGGCATAGCCATTTTGCTTACATTAAATTCCCTTCGAGCCTTTATGGTTAAAGGCAGATATTAATAAAATAAGCCGGTTCTTTGAACCGGCTTATTTTTGCGTATAAGGATTATTCCTCGTTTTTGTAGAGGTTCATGTATTCGTCATAGCTCATCATTCTGTCGATAATGCCGTCGGGAGTAATCTCTATGATGCGGTTGGCAACGGTCTGAGTGAGCTGATGGTCATGGCTGGTGAAAATGATGTTGAAGGGGAAGGCGTCCATGCCGTTGTTGAGAGCCTGAACACTTTCAAGGTCAAGATGGTTGGTGGGCTGGTCGAAGAGAAGCACACTGCTGCCTTCCAGCATGATTTTGCTGAGCATGCAGCGAACCTTTTCACCGCCGGAGAGAACGCTTACGTTCTTATAAACTTCGTCGCCGGAGAAGAGCATGCGGCCAAGGAAGGTGCGCAGATAGCTCTCGCGCTTGTCTACGCTGAACTGGCGCATCCAGTCGATGAGGTTATATTCGCAGCCTGCGAAGAAATGCTCGTGATCCTTGGGGAAATAGCTCTGGGTGGTGGAAACGCCCCATTTCACAGTGCCCTCGTCGGGCTCCATTTCGCCTGCCAGAATTTTGAACAGGGTGGTGATGGCGATTTCGTTTGCACCGATAATTGCAATCTTGTCCTCACGGCCCATAATGAAGGAAACATTATTAAGAACCTTCACGCCGTCAACGGTCTTGCTGATGCCTTCAACGAAAAGTCTGTCCTTACCGGGCTCACGCTCGGCTTTGAAGCCAACCCAGGGATAGCGGCGGGAGGAAGCGGGAAGCTCTTCAATGCTGATTTTATCAAGGAGCTTTCTGCGGCTTGTTGCCTGACGGGATTTGCTCTTGTTGGCGGAGAAACGGGCAATGAAGTTCTGGAGTTCTTCGATTTTCTGCTGAGCTTTCTTATTCTGATCCTTTATGAGCTTCTGAATAAGCTGGCTGGATTCATACCAGAAGTCGTAGTTGCCGACGTACATCTTGATTTTGCCGTAGTCAATGTCAACAATATGGGTGCAGACATTATTCAGGAAGTAGCGGTCATGGCTGACGACCAGAACAGTTCCGTCATAATCCATGAGGAAGTCTTCCAGCCAGACAACAGAGGCAAGGTCCAGGTTGTTGGTTGGCTCGTCAAGCAGAATGATGTCGGGATTTCCGAA
>JAFYUG010000017.1 GCA_017558545.1 Oscillospiraceae bacterium
CAGATAAAAAAGAAAATCACAAAGGAACAGAGTGCTCCTCCAACCGCTCCCACTCCCGCGAAAAAGGCAGGAGGCATATTGGATAAAAAGTGCTTTGGCTCGGATATATAGCTTTTCACATACTCATCCGCCACCTTTTGAGCCTCACGCAAAACATCGGACGAGCCTTCCTTTTCCATTATATCCTCTTTCAAAATAAATATTGCCTGTTCAAAATATCTGACATCGGGGGATTTTACCAAAACCACCCGTTTGCTTGTGCCTTTAACCACTTTTCTGCCCTCCTGCCTAGGAATTTTTTCTATTTGTTCCCAGTTTAACCCTTTGGGCAGTTTATTATTCACGCCGCGGCCATAAAGCCGGGTTTTCCTTTTTCCCGCAAAAATTTTCACTTAATTTGTTTCCTCATCCTCGTTTTTCGATTTTAACTGCAAGCACGGTCATATCGTCCCCAGCTCCATAGCGGCTATATGCGCTTTGAAGGGTTTGGCGAGCCAAGGCCTTGGCATCTCCCCCATCAAACTCCGTCAACACTTCCCGAAGCCAACTATCATTGGTTTCCGCCACAACTCCGTCGCTGGCTATAATGGCGAGGCTGCCCGGTTTAAGACGCATTTTCACAATATCCGGCATACCTTCCCCTTCTCCTATGGAAAGTCCCGCCGCAAGATTTTCGCTCCTTATCCGTCTTACCGTTTTGCCGTTTCGTACATAGCTTGGTGCTGCGCCGTATTTATAGAAAACTGTTTCTCCGGTGAAAAGGTCAATAACCATCAAGTCCACCGTGGCAAAGCCCCATTCCTCACCGTTTTTCAAAAGCATCATGGAATTCAGCATCTTCATGCTTACTGCGGGGTCAACTCCTGCACGGAGAAATCTCTCCAAAATTCTGACTGCGGCAACGGACTCCCTCGCTGCATTTTCTCCGCTGCCCATGCCGTCGGACAAAATTATGCAAAGCTTGCCCTGGTCGGTTTTGAAATATGTGCCCCTGTCTCCGGAAACAGCCTCCCCCTTTTTCTTCATGGAAGCTATTCCTACCCCCGCGCTTAAGGGCTCGGCCTCAAGCAGCACAACTCTGCCCTCCCCCGGCCTATCTTCAGAAGCAGGTCTGCAAAGTCTGACACCAACGGCTGCGGAGAGCTTTTCCAAATAGTTTTTCTCATGTAGCAATTCCCGAAGGCGGGCGCTTTCAATGACTATATGAAGTCTGCCGCTTTTATCCCTGAACACGGATACATCCGCCTCCACATCTATGCTTCCAAGATAGCGGAGGAGTCTGCGCTGGCTTAAAACATCGGGGCCATAGGAATTGAGAAGCTCTTCGGAAACGTCCTCCAAGAGACGGGAGAGGTCATAATACTGACCGTAGGCCGCCGTGCGGTTTTCCTGCATTTTAAGTCTGAACTGTTTTCTATACATTCGGCAGCGCAGTTCCCCGTTTATGGCTCCCACAAGCTCAGATGTGCGGCTGCATTTTTCACCAAAATGCTGGGGAATATCACTTTTGAGCACAATTCCGCGGCTTTTTATAGCAGGAGTAAGGTCATTGAACACCGCAAGAGTATCCATATAATTTTGATTCCAGCACTCGTTTTTCCTTTTGCAATGGGCGCATACCAAGTCCGAGGCTCTATCGAATATTTTGGATATATCCTCATCGTTGCCCTCTGTGCTCAGACTTGTATCCACAGTATAAAATAAATCCTTCAGCGCCTCCGCCATTTTCTCCACCCTGCGGGCTGCATATTTTCTAAGTCCCGATTCGCCGGCGCTCAGATGCTGATATCGGAGGAGAGAGCCGAGAATGTTTCTCACACCCGATGGCAAAATCATAAATATGACGCTGGCGGCAAAGACTTCATAATATAGGCTGAGATTGCCAGTGCTGCCCGTTGCCCCCAATGCCGCAACGGCAGAAGAGAGAATGTAACTTAATGCAAAGGGCAAGCGGCCATGACGGGAAAATAGTCCCGAAATAAGCCCAGCGAAGGCATAGACAAAGCCAAAAACCGCTGCCGATCCTGCGGATATATCCATTGCTATACCCAAAGCTGTTCCCGCCGCTGCACCGGACAAGGTGCCCCCTTTGAAGGCACATACCATCACAAGAATTATTGATGCAAGACGGCCTATGGATATTAAATCCAAAATTACAATGCGGTTCAGACTCATAAAAAGGCAGCTTATTAAAAGGCACACCGCAACTCCATGGCGTATTTCCGCAGATTCCGTATCCCTCTCCGCTGTACTTAGCGCTTCGCGGAAAAAGTATGCTCCTCCGCCAGCCAAAAGGCATTCCACTGCAAGAGCAGGAATTTCCCCTGCATTCACACTCACCTCCAAGCTGCCCAAAACTCCGCTTACAGCGGTGAAGAGGGCAGCAATGCAAGGCATGAACCAAAGCTTTCTATATACCTTCAAATCCTGAAAAACATAAACGGATGTGAACACGAGAAAAACGGCGGCAACCTGCCTTATGCCCTCATTAAAGGGAAATGCCAGCAAATATGCGCTTGATGCTCCCAAGGCCGTGAAAAATCCCGATAAATGCGCTCCTGCCTGAGCGGTGATTGCGATGCCAAAAGGGCCGCAGCCGCCAAACACGGGGACAATGCCCATAATAAATCCCAATATAAAATTTATACCCCAACCTATATATGTAGCCATTTGGCTCCTCCGCTCCGGAACAGAGCCGGAAATCAGCTGCCTGCGCAGCTCCATCATTTGCGGTTTAATTTTCACGAATATGCCTCCCAAATGTCAGTTTACATAAATTATAGTATCTGCATTATGGGAAAGCTGTCGCAGTATGGATGTTGATATTTGATTTTTATTAGTCGGAAATGACGGGAAATCTATAATTGCTGCTCCCTTGATTTTTAAGAGAAAAAAGATATAATTTAATTATCCCCTAGTAATTATTGGAGGTGCAGGAATGCTTGAAAATAATTATGTAATAAGCGGTATGCACTGCGCCGCCTGCTCATCGGCCATTGAAAGATTTTTAGGCAAGCAGGAGGCAATTGAATATGTTGCCGTTAACCTCAGCACCAATAAGATGCTGGTTAAATATAATGAGGACTCCATTTCAAACGAGGAAATAATCGCCCTTGTGGAAAAGCTGGGCTACGGCTGCATGGACAAAGCCACAGCCGATGCTCTTGCCGCAAAAGAAGGCAAGGCAGCGCGAATAAAGGAAGAATTGGAGATAAAAAAGCAGTTTCGCGAAGCTATTATCGCCATATGCTTTGCTGTTCCCCTTCTCTACGTTTCCATGCTTCACATGATGGGCGCACCGCTGCCCCACTTCATGGATATGCACCACTCCCCCATAGTCTACGCCCTTGTGCAGCTTATTCTCACCCTGCCTATTTTGATTTGCGGAAGAAACTTTTATATAAACGGTTTCCCTTCCCTTTTTAAGCTCCATCCCAATATGGACTCCCTTGTGGCCGTTGGCACAAGCGCAGCCTTTCTCTTTTCCCTCTATGTAACTGCGAGGGTCATAGGTGGAAACGGGGATTATATCCACAGCATTTGCTTTGAGTCCTCCGCCACAGTTGTGGCCTTCGTCATGCTGGGCAAGGCTCTTGAGGCCAGAAGCAAAAACCGCACCAAGGCCGCCATTGCCAAACTCACAGAGCTTGCTCCCGAGAACGCCAGAGTAGAGCGAAATGGCGAAATTATTGAAATTCCCAGCCACGAGCTTATGGTGGACGATATAGTTATCGTTCTGCCCGGAGAGCGTTTCCCTTGCGACGGCGTGGTTATCTCCGGCGAAAGCAGCGCCGACATGAGTATGCTCACCGGCGAGAGCATACCCGTTGCCATTTCTCCCGAAAGCGAGGTTACCGGAGCATCCATTAACCTTGAAGGCAAAATTGTTTTCAAGGCCACCCGCACCGGC
>JAFYUG010000169.1 GCA_017558545.1 Oscillospiraceae bacterium
CCGCCAAGGAAGTCTACTATATGGGCTACACCGCAGACCCCAATAGTTTCCAGAATGCAGGCATGATTGAATATAGCTACAATGAAAAAGGTCAGCTTACCGGCATACACGGCTTTGAAGGACTGGTAGCTCTCGATTGCGAATATGACGCAGATGGTAAACTGGTGGAAAGCGCAATTGATTCCAATGGTGTAAAGATCGACCTTGAAGCCTTCTACGGCGAAAGCGGAGAGCTGGAGGCATACTTTGAAAATGGCAGCATCCAGGCCGGCGAAATGGTGGTCAAGGATGCTGAAGGCCGCGTAATAAGAGAGGCCAAGTATGAAAACAATACCTCCGAGCCTGTAACCGAGTATAAATATGATGCTGATGGCAAGCTCGTTCTCAGCACTGTTCTTGACCCCGGCGGTCAGGAGGATCAGAACGTCTACAGATCCTTCGAGTATGATAGCGAAGGCCGCCTTGTAAGCGGAAGAGAGTATACCGGCATCTTAATGAATCTGGAAAAATACGGCGATAAGCTCTATTACACCGTTGACGAGGCCGGAAGAGTGCTCACAGAGGAGCGCTATAATTTCGAGGACACCTATATTTCCACTTATATCAATACCTATAACGAGGCTGGAGAGCTGGCAAAGCAGATTTATATATGGTTCTGCCCCCCTGAGATGTTCAACAGCGGCTATTATACTTTTACTGAAACTGAGTTCGAATACGATGCTCAGGGCAGAGAGATTAAATCCATTAGCTTCAATTATGATGCCGATGATAAGGATGCTGATTATAAGGCGAACGGGGCTAACAGCAGCGTGCTGAATGAATACGAATACGACAAGGAAGGCCGCCGTGTAAGAACATATTATAAATATCTGGGCGGCGAGGACTACGCAGAGATACGCGAAGAAACATGGAGCTATGATGCCGAAGGTCGCCTTGTGGAAATGGCAAGCGGCCATGGCGACATAAGCGGCGATACATATAAGTACGTCAGCAAATACTACTATGATGCTCAGGGACGCCTTGATAAGGAAGAGTATCTGGAGTTCTATAAAGGAAATGGCGGCGTGATTACCAACTATGATTATATCTATGATGCCGCCGGCAATCTGATTAAGTATGAAGCCTCCACCGGAGAAGGCACCGTTATTAAAACAGAAAACTATGAGTATGATGCCATGGGCAACAATGTTTTCTATGAGATAATCGAGTGGGGCAATGTCACAAGCAGAGGCTATTTCCAGTATGACGCCAACGGTTATCTGCTGGATTCCGAGGTGCAGAGCGTTAATGAGGGAATTAGCGTTATCACCGAAGTGAGCTATACCACTGTGCCCGCAACCGAAAACGGCGAATTCTTCAATATTGTTCTCAATCGCTTTATGGAGCTTCTTTGATGGGAAGCATAGCCTGAAGCATTTTTGAGCGATTTTCGCTCAAAAATGCATTGATTTTAACGCGCAGGGGGCCCTTTGCCCCCTACACACGCCCCCGCTACTCTATCTCGTAAGATGGCAGCATAGTTTTTTGACAGGCTGAAAAGAGCACGGATTTATTTAAATCCGTGCTCTTTTATCTTACAGTATAAAGCCTCCGTCGGCGGTGAGGACTTGGCCGGTTATGAAGCTTGCCTCCTCTTTTGCGAAGAAGGCAACGGCTCCGGCAATGTCCTCGGGGCGGCCTATGCGTCCCATGGGGGTCATGTCGGCGAGGGAGTCCATAATGTCATCGGGGAGGGAGTCCAGCATATCCGTGTCAATAACTCCGGGGGCAATGCAGTTAACTCTGATGCCCGAGGGGGCAAGCTCCATGGCAAGGGACTTGCTGAGGCCTATAAGGGCGGCCTTGGTTGCAGAGTACACCACCTCGCAGCTGGCACCGCGCAGACCCCAGATGGAGGAAATGGTGATAATATTGCCCTGCTTTGCGGAAATCATGTCGGGCAAAACAGCCTGAGTGCAGTTGAAAGCGCCGCGGACGTTAACATCGAAAAATCTGTCCCACATTTCGTCGCTGACATCCTGAATGAGACACTGCCCCGCAATGCCCGCATTGCTTACGAGAAGGCTGACAGCTCCAAAGCGAGATTTCACGGCGGCAACCATGGCCTCAACCTCGCTTCTGTTGGCAACGTCGGCGCGGTAAATCATGGCGCGGCAGCCCATGGCCTCCAGCATGGCCTTCACCTCAAGAGCCTTGTCCTCCCGCTCAATGAAATTTATACATATATCATAGCCCTCTTTGCCAAGGCGGAGGGCGATTGCCCTGCCTATGCCTCGGGAAGAGCCGGTAATAAGCGCAACTTTGTTCATGAAAATTCACCTCGAGGGCTATTCTAACACAAAGTGAAGGATTTTTATATAGGGTTTGAAAACTTTATTTGCAGGTGATATAATCTTGGGAGCACCCTTGCCTCCCTCTGACGAGGGAGGTGGCTCGGCGTAAGCCGAGACGGAGGGAGAGAAAAGAAAATTTGTATATAAATTCAATAATTCTCTACCTCAGTCTGCTTCGCAGACAGCTCCCTCGTCAGAGGGAGCCTATTAAATTTGAAGCCTTAGTCAGGCGCAGATTCAAAGGAATATTCACCATGAAAAATAAAACAAGACAGATAATATTCCCCACCTTGGCGGCTCTTATCTGGGGCACTGCCTTCGTGGCTCAAAGTGTGTCCACCGACCATGTTGGCCCCTTCGCCTTCAATGCCTCCCGAAGCATCATAGCCTTCTTCGTGCTTTTGGCGGTCTCTGCACTCTTCAAAAAGGTGAAGGCCAAAAGGGGAGAGGCCACATCCACCGGCAGCAAAAAGGACCTCATCATTGGCGGTATATGCTGCGGCATAGTTCTGGCTGCCGCCTCCAACTTCCAGCAGGCAGGCCTTGCGGACACCGCCCCCGGCAAAGCGGGCTTTATAACCGCCCTCTATGTGGTGCTGGTGCCGGTGCTGGGCATTTTCCTTCGCCGCAAAGCATCCCTGCCCGTGTGGGTTGGCGCGGTGCTGGCCGTTGGCGGACTTTATCTCCTTTGCATCAAGGATGGCTTCTCCGTTGAAAAGAGCGACCTTTTGGTGCTGGTCTGCGCCTTCATTTTCGCCATGCATATCATGTGCGTTGACCATTTCGTTCAGAAAACCGACGGCGTTATGCTCTCCTGCGTCCAGTTTTTAACGGCGGGCGTGGTCAGCGCCGTGCTGTCCCTCATATTTGAAAAGCAGGATATAAGCGGCATTATAGAGTGCGCCCTGCCCATTTTGTATGTGGGTGTATTTTCCTCCGGCGTGGCCTACACCCTGCAGATTTTGGCTCAGAAAGACTCTGACCCCACCGTTGTCAGCATTCTTCTCAGCCTCGAGTCCGTTTTCTCCGTACTGGCAGGCGCCGTCATACTGGGTGACCGCCTCAGCGGCAGAGAGTATCTGGGCTGTGTGCTGATGTTCGCCGCCGTGGTGCTGGCTCAGCTCCCCTGGCCGCCTAGCCTGAAGGATATAAACCAAAAATTGTAGGGGTCGGCGTCCTCGACGACCCGTGTTTATGTTGCAAGGAAAGGATGTTTTCTTATGAATATTCTCATATCCGGATGCCTTTTGGGTCTCAGCTGCCGTTATGACGGCAAGAGCAAGGGGCTCGATAGTGAAATAATTGAAAAGCTCAAGGCCAAGCATAATCTCATCCCCGCCTGCCCCGAGCAGCTGGGCGGCCTCACCACTCCCAGAAACCCCTCCGAGCGCATAGGCGAGGGCGTGTTTATGGACATAGGCACCGATGTAACGGCTCAGTATCGCCTTGGGGCGCAGCAGGCGCTGCACCTTGCTAAGCTCTTTTCCTGCGAGGCGGCCATACTGAAAGAGCGCAGCCCCTCCTGCGGCTGCGGCGAGATTTATGACGGCACTTTTTCAGGCTCTCTCACCGTCGGCGACGGCGTAACTGCGGAGCTATTTAAGGCAAATGGCATTGCCGTTTACGGCGAGAGCGCAATAGGCGAACTTATTTGACAAAAAGCCTTTAAAATGTTCAGGTGTAAATAAAAAATACTTGACACATACGGGCGCGTTGAGATATAATGTACGTCCGTGGGCTTGTGCCCGCGACTTAGCCTGAGCAATATAGTCCGAATCCGCTCCACGCGGCGGCTTATTGCATCAAGCTTCGTTTCATTCTTTGGTGGACGTTGGTCCACCGGCATCATTCAACTTTGCCTGATACAAAAATCCGCTCCCGTGGAGTCGAAGATTTGAGAGGCCATATGCTAAGGCAGTGAAAGGCGTCGTCTTGCAGATGGGCTTTCGCCCTTCAAAAGACGACAACGCAGCAATGCCGACGCATATGCCCTCAAAAACGGGTTCGGACTATATTGCTCAGGCTAAAAATGTCAACTACTGGTACAAACCGTACCTGTTGAGTATTAATATTGAAAGGAGTCAACCCGAGATGCTTCGTACCTATCAGCCCAAGAAGCGCCAGCGCAAGAAAGAGCACGGCTTCCGCAAGAGAATGTCCACCGCTAACGGCCGCAAGGTCCTCGCACGCCGCAGAGCAAAGGGCAGAGCACGCCTCTCCTACTAATTTGTTAGTGTGACATCACCGAGAGGTAACTGAACACCGGTTTAGACAAGGGCGGCTTTATAGTCCGCCCTCTTTGCGCATGTGCAGTAAATGGAAAAACCGGGAAAAAAGGAGGAAGGAAAATGAAATTCACAGATACATTAAAGAAAAACTATGAATTTCAGCGCCTCTACTCCAAGGGCAAAAGCGCCGTTACACCACATCTGGTCGTTTATGTCCGCAAAACCAAGAAAAAGCAAAACCGCATAGGCATAACTGTCAGCACAAAGCTGGGCAAGGCCGTTATTCGCAACCGTGTCCGCCGCCGCATCAGAGAGATTTACCGTCTCAATGAGGAGGCCTTCATTCAGGGCGCGGAAATTGTAATAGTGGCAAGGGTGAAGGCTGTTAGGGCTTCTTACCGCCAGCTGGAGCAAAGCTTTATGTCTGCCTGCGAAAAACTGGGTATTCTCAGGGATGGTCAGAGCCGATGAAAAAGATCCTAATCGCACTGGTGAAGTTTTATCGCTCACATATATCTCCCATGACACCCCCCAGCTGCAGGTTTATCCCCACATGTTCCCAATATGCGCTTGAGGCTCTGGAAAAATACGGAGCGGTTAAGGGAACATGGCTTGCCCTCAAGCGTCTTTCTCGCTGCCACCCCTTCCATAGGGGAGAGCACGATTTTTATGATCCGGTGCCCTGATGAACATCACCGAGTACCGAAGATATTAGGAGTCATAACATTATGATGGAACTTATAGCAAAGCCTTTCGGTTTCGTACTGCTTTGGCTTAACAGTCTGGTTGGCAACTATGGCATAGCTATTTTCCTGTTCGCTCTTATTGTTAAGCTCATCATGCTGCCCTTCCAGCTCAAGAGCAAGAAGAGCATGGTGCGTATGAGCGGCCTTAACGACCGTGTCAAGGAGCTTCAGAAAAAGCACGAAGGCAACCAGCAGAGAATGCAGATGGAGATCAATAAGCTCTATAAAGAGGAGAAGGTCAACCCCATGTCCGGCTGCCTCTGGACCCTTATTCCTTTCCCCATTCTCATCGCTCTCTACAGAGCTATCCGCGAACCCCTCACCATTATGATGGGCGTTCCCAAGGAGCTTCTCGCCGAAGGCGGCAGCATCCTTGCTAAGCTCAACGAGATGGGCTTCGTTTCCAGCGCAAACCAGGCTTATGTCCAGCTGGACCAGTCCCGTTTCATTTCCGCAAACTTTGACGCTTTTGCCGGCCTCTCCGACAAGCTCGTCAACATCAACTATAACTTCCTGGGCATTAACCTCGGCGACATGCCTCAGTGGAACTTCTTTGCCAAGTGCGATTGGTCCGATGTTTCCAGCTGGCTGCCCGCTCTGGGTCTGTTCCTCATCCCCATTGTTTCCGCCCTTCTCAGCTGGCTGAGCATGAAGCTGAGCCAGAAGCTCAGCCCCAGCACTCCCACCGCCGGCGGCAATCAGGCAGCTGCTTCCATGAAGAGCATGA
>JAFYUG010000170.1 GCA_017558545.1 Oscillospiraceae bacterium
CATGGGACGCGACAAAGCCATGCTGCCCATGGGGGAGAGCACCATGCTCCAGTATCTCATAGATAAATATTCCGCCATGGGCGCCGTTGCCGTTTCCACCAATAGCGCAGGCCGTTTTCCCTTTGTCGGCGCTATGGAAATGGTGGATAGATTTCCCAATATGGGGCCTATGAACGGCATAGTCTCCGCATATTACGAAAGCGACGAGGAGCTATTTTTCATGACGGGCACAGATCTGCCCTTTGGAGAAATTGCCCTTGTGAAGCGCCTTGTGGAGCTTATGGGCTCTTCCGATGCCTGCATAATGCGCCGAGGCAAAAAGGGCTTCGAGCCCCTTTTCGCAATCTACCGCCGCTCCTGCGGAGAAAAGGCTGCGGGGCTCCTGTCCGAAGGCAAAAAGTCCCTTATGGACCTGCTTGAGATTATTGATGTCCGCTATGTGGAAAGCGCTGAACTCGGGGAATTTGACCTTGATAAAATCCTCATGAATGTAAACACTCCCGAAGAATTTGAGGAAATGAAAAATTTAATGATTTAAATTCCCAAACCATATTGACATTCACTTTAAAGTGTGACATTATTTAGTGGTGCTTTAGACACCAAAAAACACGGTGGCTTTTGCCGCCGTGATTTTTTTAAGGAGAAATACAAAATGCCTATCACCGAACTTTTGTCCAGAAATGCTACCTACTTCAAAAATGAGGTTGCTCTGGTTGAGATAAACCCCGCCGTCAATGCTCCCCGCGTAACATGGAGAGAATATTCCCTCATCGAGTCCAGCCGCGGCGGCGCTTTCCGCAAGGAGATGAGCTGGGGCGATTTTGAGAAAAAGGCCTGCCGCTTTGCAAACCTGCTCCTTACCCGCGGCATCAAAAAGGGCGACAAGGTTGCCATTTTGCTTATGAACTGCCTTGAGTGGCTGCCCATCTATTTCGGCATTCTCAAAACCGGCGCGCTGGTTGTTCCCCTTAACTATCGCTACACCGCCGAGGAAATCCGCTATTGCCTTGACCTCGCGGATGTGGACGCCCTCGTGTTCGGACCTGAGTTCACCGGACGTGTGGAAGAAATTCTCCACAGGATTCCCCGCGTTAAAAACTGCTTCTATGTGGGCGAGGATTGCCCCTCCTTCGCAGATAGCTATGATACTCTCATCGAGTATTGCTCCACCACCTCTCCCAGCATCTTCATTCAGGATAATGACGAAGCCGCCATTTACTTCTCCTCCGGCACCACCGGTTTCCCCAAGGCCATTATCCATAGCCACGAGGCTCTCATGCATTCTGCCAAGGTTGAGCAGGCTCACCATGGCCAGACCAAGGACGATGTTTTCCTCTGCATTCCTCCCCTTTACCATACCGGCGCAAAGATGCATTGGTTTGGTTCTCTCCTCTCCGGCAGTCGTGGCGTAATCCTCCGCGGCGTCAGCCCCGAATGGATTCTCCGCACTGTCAGCGAAGAGCGATGCACCATCGTTTGGCTTCTCGTTCCCTGGGCTCAGGACATCCTCGATGCCATTGACAGAGGGGATATCGAGCTTGGTCAGTATGAGCTTAGCCAGTGGCGTCTTATGCATATAGGCGCTCAGCCCGTTCCCCCCAGCCTCATCAAGCGCTGGAAGGAAAAGTTCCCCAAGCATCAGTATGATACCAACTATGGCCTCAGCGAGTCCATCGGCCCCGGCTGCGTACATCTGGGAGTTGAGAATATCGACCGCGTTGGCGCAATCGGCGTTCCCGGTTATGGTTGGGAAGTCAAGATTGTAGACGAAAACCGCGAAACTGTTCCCAATGGCGAAGTTGGCGAGCTGGCCGTTAAAGGCCCCGGCGTTATGCTGAGATATTATAAGGACGAAAAGTCCACCGCCGCCGTGCTGGATAAGGGCTGGCTCTTCACCGGCGACATGGCTCAGCAGGATGAAGAAGGCTTCATCTACCTTGTTGACCGCAAGAAGGATGTTATCATCTCCGGCGGTGAAAACCTCTATCCCGTCCAGATTGAGGACTTCCTCCGCAGCCATGAAAAGATTAAGGACGTTGCCGTTATCGGCCTTCCCGATAAGCGCCTCGGCGAAATTGCCGCCGCCATTATCGAGGTTAAGCCCGGTGAATACCTCAGCGAAGGCGAAATTAATACCTTCTGCATGGCTCTGCCCCGCTATAAGCGCCCCAGAAAGATTATCTTTGCCGATGTCCCCAGAAACCCCACCGGCAAAATCGAAAAACCCAAGCTCCGCAAGATTTACCAGAGCGAGAACCTCGTTGCAAAACAGGTGGAGCTGGAATAATGCAAAAACCTCCCACGCATACGGCGTGGGAGGTTCCGTTTTAAAGGCTCCCTTGTGTCGGGGCGTTAAGAAAACATGCCAGTGGCATGTTTTTAGCATCCGACCGCAGCGGCTATGCCGCGAGGAGGGAACTAAGTGGAGCTGTCGGCGAAGCCGACTGAGGGATTGCAAATCAAATAATTTTCAAGGCGTGTTCCTTGGCCTCGGCCATAATAGCGCTAACATCCGCGCCCCAAACATCCAGATTTTCAGCCTTCACGCAAAGGCTATCCTTGATGCCGAAGTAGCCCTCGCAGAGAGCCTTGCAGTAATCGTAGCCAAAGTTGAAGCCCTCGAAAATCGGCCCGCCGGCGGTGGTTATATATATCATGCGCTTTGCCTTGCAGAGGCTTACGGGGAAGCCCTCGTGAGAGTAGCGGAAGGTGAGACCGGTTACGCAAATCTGCTCAAAATAGGCTCTCACGGTGGCAGGGAAAATAAGATCCCAGTAGGGGGCGGCAATAACAATGGTGTCCGCCTCAGCGAACTGACGGGCATAGCGGAGCATGGGATGCTCTGCGTTACCAGTTGACATAATTTCGTCGCGCAGCTCTATAAGCTCATTGGTGAGATTGGGAAGCTCCGCCTCAATCAGCTTAACTTCCTCAACTTCTCCCTCAAGAGCGGAAAGCACAGTTTTGGCCAAATCGTATGTGCGGGACTCAGGCCGCACGCAGGCATTGATAAAAAGAATTTTGCTCATGAATAGTAACCTCTCGGGTAATTATTTTAAGCCTTCACCTTGAGGAGAAGGTGTCTGCCCAAAGGGCAGACGGATGAGGTGTTTCCTCAGGGAGAAGCATTGATTATTTTATCTCCGCTCCGCCCCATTCAACAAGGGTGAAGCCCACTCTTTCGGTGAAATTAAGCTCCTGCCGGGGTATGTCTATGGGCTCGTCCAAAGCCTTCCACAGCATAAATACCCGCAAAACAGTGTCGGGAGCAGGGCTGACATTGAGTCGGGCGTTATCCGTGTATTCCTCGCCCACAAAGGAGATAAGGTTATAGGCATTATGCTCCATCCGGGGCAGCCAATAGATAATAAACTCGTTGGCCTCCTTGTCCGTCAGACCAAGAGCGCGGAGGCTTTCTTCAAGAAACTTTTCCGTTTCCCCGCCGGAAACTACAAAGCCTTCATTCATCGGGTAGTTAACATAAGACTTACCTTCCCAGAATAGGCAATAGTATTCGCGGCCATCTTCTCCGGTCAAAGTTCCGTCGGGCTTTGCGGTAACGCTCCAGCCGTCATTATATGCAGGGTATGTGGAGGTGAATTCTCCGTTGAAGTCCAGTTCAACTCTGACCTTCGTTTCCTCCTCGGGATAGAGGTAGATAACGGGCTTTGCGGGGGCGGCTGGTTCGGGAGAACCATTTAAAATGTCCGCAAAAAAGGCAATTACAAAATAGGACAGAATGCCGATCAACAGCACTTTCCATATAATACCTAAAGTTTTTTTCATTTTGCGCCTCCTTTTCATACTTCTTTCGCTTTTTTTGCAGCAAATGCGTTTACTGTATAAGACGCAGAAAAAATAAAAAAGTTTCGGGATTTGAGAAATTTATTAAAAAGCGTCCCTTTTTGAAAAGGGACGCTTTTTAATTGTTTTACAGATTATAATACTTGTCAAACTCGGCGGGGTGGGGGATAGCAGCCATCTCGCGAACTTCTGCGCGCTTGCCTGCGATGAAGTTTGCGATGAGCTCCTCGGGGAATACGCCGCCGGCGGTGAGGAAGTCGTGGTCGGCCTCAAGAGCGTCAAGAGCGGCGTCCAGGGAGGTGGGCAGCTGCTGGAGCTTGGCCTTCTCCTCCTCGGGGAGATGATAGAGGTTCATGTCGAAGGGACCCCAGCCGTTGGCGTGAGGATCGATCTGGTTCTTGATACCGTCAATACCGGCCATCAGCAGAGCTGCGTAGCAGAAATAGGGGTTGCAGGTGGCGTCGGGGTTGCGGATCTCGAAGCGGCGGGACTTGGGGCTCTTGGCGTAAGCGGGAATGCGGATAACCGCGGAGCGGTTAGAAGTGGCGTAGCCAACGGTTACGGGAGCCTCGAAGCCGGGAACCAGACGCTTGAAGGAGTTGGTGGAGGGGTTGGTGAGGGCGCACAGAGCATTGATGTGCTTGAGCAGACCGCCCATGAACCAATGGGCTTCCTTGGACAGATGGGAATAACCGTTGTCATCGGAGAAGACGGGCTCGCCGTCCTTCAGCAGCAGCATGTGGACGTGCATACCGTTGCCGGCCTCGCCGTAAACAGGCTTGGGCATAAGAGTTGCGCTAAGACCGTGCTTGAGGGCGGTATTGCGAATGATGTATTTGATCATCATGGTAGCCACTGCCATCTTGGACATAA
>JAFYUG010000018.1 GCA_017558545.1 Oscillospiraceae bacterium
CCAAAATGGCGATGAACTGGGCTATACCCTCGGCATTGGTGCGTGCAGAGCGGCCAACATAGAAATGGTCCCCCACCATCATAACATCGCCGCCTTCCAGTGTGCCGGGAGCTCGGATATATTCTATATCCTCCTCGGCATAAAAGCTTTTGACCGCGGCCACTATTTCGTCCTTTTCTCCGTTGCGGCTGGGTGCGCCGGGGTTTGTGATAATGGCGCAGCGGCGGGTGAGCACGGCAGGATCTTCCACGAAGCAGGAATCGGGATAGCGCTCATCGGCAGGCAAAACGGTAACTTCAACGCCGCAGGAGCGAAGGGCTGCTATATATGCATCATGCTGGCTGAGAGCCTTTTCATAATCGGGCTTGCCAAGCTGGGGGTTGGAGGTTATGCCCTCTGTGAGCGCGCGGCAGGGTCTGCGTACGATAACATTTTTGAACATGGCTTCATTTCCCTCTTTTGCAATATTTGCTACAAATATTACCACAAAGCATCTAAAAATTCAACTTGGCAAAAACAAAACCCGAATTTCGAAAAATTCGGGTTTTGCAGTTTATTTATCCTCTTACTGATATGCTCTATAGAGGAAGGTGACGATTTGTCCGCGGGTGCAGGTTGCATTGGGAGCAAAGCTATCGGTGCTGATACCGGTGGTAATGCCCTTTTCAACAGCCCAAAGAACGGCATCATAATAATATGCATTTTCCTGAAGATCAGCAAAGCTATTTTCAGAAGCGGTGTAAGCGGGCTTATCCATAGCTCTCCAAAGGAAGGTGACTATCTGGCCGCGATTGCAGTTAGCCTTGGGGCCGAAGGTATCTTCAGAAAGGCCGGTGGTGATACCCTTTTCCAAAGCCCAAAGAACGGCATCGTAATAATACTGTCCTTCTTCAATATCGGTGAAGGGATTTTCCGCATTCTCTACGGCAGGTTCGCCTGCTGCGCGCCAAAGGAAAGTTACCACCTGAGCGCGGGTGCAGCTTTCGGCAGGGCCGAACTTATTTGCGCTGAGACCGCCGGTGATGGACTTGGAATATGCCCAGTTTACACCTTCGTAGAAATAGTCGCTTTCGAAAACATCTTCAAAGCCTGCTGCGGGGATGGCGGGGATAGCCTCGTTGCGAACTTCTCCGCAGGTGTGGCAAGTGTAAATCATCTCGCCCTCAACACCGGTTACGGGGCGCTTATCCATACTGCCTTCGTCCCAGCTATGTCCAAAAGCTTCAATATTATTATCTGTATAGGTGTCTCCGCAATGGCAGGTGTGGACAGTGTAGCCTGCAGTGGTGCAGCTTGCTTCAACGGTGGTGGAAGTATAGCTATGTCCCTTGGCGCTTCCCACGTCGCTAACAGTGTCCTTTACTCCGCATCGGGTGCATTCGGCGGTTTTGCTGCCGTCGGCGGTGCAGGTGGCATTTCCATCGGAAACATATTCGCCGTAGCTATGACCGAGGGCGGCTTCGGGTCTGCTATAATAGCTATATCCGCAATCAAGGCAAGTCTGCTTTACACCTCCTGCGGTGGTGCAGGTGGGGGCAACATAGCTCTCGCTGAAATGAGTCTCGCTGAGCTGCTGTCTGCCATTTTCGTAGATATATAATTCTCTGTGGTTTTTAGTAAAACGATAGCTGCTGCTGCCCAGATAATTGATAACTAAATCCATGCCATTGGCCATATAATTGGGCTCAGCCTGCTGGGTTCTTGAGCTTTCCCCCTTTGTTTGCGTCCAGTGGGCAGTCATGGCAGTGGGGCCGAAAACTGTCTCCCCAAGGTCATTATCGAAAATGCTGACATATATCATATTGCCGCCATTTTCAGGAACATTTTCTATGGTAGTGGTGTAGATATGCTTGGATTTATACTTAAATTCATCCTTTAAGTTGACTCCCACATAATGGCGGGTATAGTCGGTTATGCCCTTTCCATTGGTGGCCGCAGTGGCTTCATATTTATATATCCAGCTATTGTTTCGGCTATATTGAAGAATGGAGGGATACCTATAGTTTGTGCCGATAATTGCGGAAAAGTGCATACTTGCAAGTCCCTGAGTTTCCATTTCAAGCACCCAAGGCTTATCATGGGAAAGAACTATGGGCTCATCCAGCTTGAAATAATAGCTTACAGCGCCATCCTTGGAATTAACATATTCTATCTTAGTGGTGTTGCCCTGAGCGAAGCCATTTTCCACGTCGTTTATAAGGGATAGGTTTTCCCCATCATAAGTCCAATGGTAGCTGTTGCCGCCGTGGTCGCATTCATAGGGAACTTCTATGCTTAGCTCCGTGGTGTATTCCCAATAGAACTCATCCAGACCCATCATAGTCATGAGAACGCCGAGATTTTTAAGGCGCTGGTCCTTGGTGGTGTCAAAGCCTTTTTCGGCAATTTTGTAATAATCTGAAGTGAAATTAAAGTCATCATAAACCTTGATTTCGAGCTTATACTTAACGGCATTTTCCTTTACTTCCACGGGAACAATAAATACACGCAGAATTATTCCGCCACTAAGAAGCTCCATAACCTCGTCATTTCGATTTATGGGGCCTTTATACATGGCGCTGTTGGTTGCTTCATCGGTGCCGTAGTTTTCCTTCGGAGAGCATAAAGAGCCCAATCGGCTGCTATAATAGTCCAAAACAGCAGCACTATCGCCGCCTTCAAGAGCATCAGCCTTGTTGACATAGGCAGTCATGCTATATTTATAGCCATAGTTATGCCATGAAGGGCCGCCGGAAGCAAAAAGGCTGGGCAGATTAAGCTCGTGAATTTTGGCAATGCCCCTATATATAGTTTCAACCAAGGTCTCCTGCATAAGGTATGAGTTGAAAAGGGCCGCAACCATGGGGTCGCTTTCCTTTAATATCATATCACTGCCGTTGGCAAAAAAACCGTGGATGAAAAAATCCTCAAAGGCTTCGTCGGCGGCCTCGCTCTGATTCACCTTTGCGGCGTAATCCTTAACAACTTTTTCGGCAGCCGTCTTCAGCTGGGTCATGCCATCTGTTGAAACCGCTTCGGCGGAAGCAGCGGGAACAAAGGCTATAAGCATGCACAAAATAAGCAATGCGGATATAATCTTTCTCATAAATCCAAAAAACTCCTCTAAAACACAAATAACCCCGATATTATATAATAAGTTTATCTCAATTAAAAGTGCCTATAACAAAAAAAATTAAAAAATAAAACATCCCCACAAAAGGCGGGTGCTCATAAAACAGTTTTGCACCGCACCCAAGCCTCCCTCTGATGAGGGAGGTGGCAAAAATCTTGGATTTTTGACGGAGGGAGAGAAAACTACCCCTCAGTCAGCCTAAAGGCTGACAGCTCCCCTGACAAGGGGAGCCTACCCAAA
>JAFYUG010000171.1 GCA_017558545.1 Oscillospiraceae bacterium
GCAAAGGCTTTAACCCTTATCCCCCAGTCAGCCTTGCGGCTGACAGCCCCCTTGAAAAGGGGGCCTTTAAAGGAGAGTGCATTTATGGATAAACACCACAATCCAAAACTCACCTATTTTGCAAAAAAGCTCCGAAAAGAGATGACAAAAGAGGAGCGCCATCTTTGGTATGATTATCTGAGAAGCCACCCACTCCGTTTTCTTCGACAAAAGGTGATAGATTGCTACATCGTGGATTTCTATTGCCACAGCGCCAGGTTGGTTGTGGAGCTTGATGGCTCTCAGCATTTTGACGCCGAGGCCATTGAGTATGATTTGAAACGAACAGAACACCTTGAAAGTTTGGGAATAAAGGTCATACGAATTCCCAACAACGAAGTGTTTCCCCATTTTGAAGCTGTTTGCGACTTTATTGACGCCGCCCTAAAAGAGCGCATTTAAAGCCCCCCTTTCCAAGAGGGGGACACGAGGGGTAAAGCTAAAACCCGTGCATTTAAAGCCCCCCTTTCCAAGGGGGGATGCCTTGCAAAGCAAGGCAGGGGGGATAAAGCTGAAAGTTAGCTTCTATTTAAGTTCAGCGTAGTCACTACCCTTATCCCCCAGTCAGCCTTACGGCTGACAGCCCCCTTGAAAAGGGGGCCTTTAAAAGCAAAATCTTTACCCTTATCCTCCGCGGAGCCTTTAAAGGAGAGCGCTTTTAAAGCCCACCCTTCCCCTTTCGACAAATTCCTCTGCCTCCTTCCGTGTAAAATAGCAAAGCAGACTATATTTACATACGCGGCCACACATTGCCGCGGGAAGGAGAAAAATATGCAGAAATCTCAGAATTTTCAGGATGCTTTCCTCAGCGCCGCAAGAAGGGAGAAAGCTCCCCTCACACTATTCCTCATGAACGGCTTCCAGCTCAAGGGCATAGTGCGAGGCTTTGATAACTTTGCCGTGCTGGTGGACAGCGAGGGACGGCAGCAGATGATTTATAAACACGCCATTTCCACCATTTCACCCCTTAAACCCCTGAATCTCAGCGAAGGGGAATAAAAAGAAAAGGAACATAAAGATATGAGCATAGCTGAAAATATTGCCAATATTCGCCGCGCCATCGCCGAGGTCTGCCCCCAGGGGGGCATCACCCTTGTGGCCGCCACCAAGATGAACGATGCTGACAGAGTCCGCGAGGCCATAGCCGCAGGAGTGGACGCCTGCGGAGAGAACAAGGTGCAGGAATTTTTGGAAAAGGACGCCCTTGGCGCTTACGAAGGCGCTCCCAGGCACTTCATAGGCCATCTCCAGCGCAACAAGGTGAACAAAATTGTGGGCAAGGTTGACCTTATCCAGAGCGTGGACAGCAGCGAACTGCTCACCCTCATCAACCGCCGCGCCGAGGCTTTGGGCATAGTTCAGGACATCCTCATCGAAATTTCCATAGCCGGCGAGGAGCAGAAAAGCGGCATAGCTCCCCATGAGCTGCCCAAACTTTTGGAAGAGGCTTCCGTCCTTCCTGCCCTCAGGGTCCGCGGACTTATGTGCGTGCCCCCAATTCAGGAAGAAAGTGGGGAAAATCGCCACTATTTCGCACAAATGAAGCAGCTTTTTGTTGACAATTCGAACAAAAAATACGATAATGTTTCTATGGACTTTCTGTCCATGGGCATGACCGACGATTATTTGGATGCCATTGCCGAGGGCGCCAACATGGTGCGCATAGGCTCTGCCATCTTCGGCGCAAGAAATTACGCCGCCATGCCTTAAGAGCTAGCCCGGGCAGCTTTGCGAGGGCAAATGCACATTAATTTTTCCGCTGGTGGGTGGGGAATTTCCGCGTCCCCTCTCTCAGCTTTCCCGGAGGTTAAGCATGGGATTTTTTGACGAGATAAAAAAACTGACACGTCCTTATGATGACGAGGACGAGGATTTTCTGGACGATATGGACGAGGTGGAGGAAAAGGAAGCTCCCATCGCCGAAAAGCCCAAGATGAATCCCTTCGCCGGCTTTAGCTTCGGCGGAGAAAAGGCCGAGGCCAAGAGCCCCATAGCTCCTGCCCCCGCCGCCAGAACCGCCCCTGCCAAGGGCAGCGGCAAGGTTGTTTCCCTCTCCGCAGGGGGCAACGGAATGCAGGTTGTTTTGGCCAAGCCCGAGCGCTTTGAGCAGGCCGCCGAAATTGCCGACCATCTCCGCGACCGCCGCAGCGTTCTGATGAACCTTGAAACCACCGCCAAGGACACCGCCCGCCGCCTTATCGACTTCCTTTCCGGCGTGGCCTATGCTCAGGGCGGCAAGATCAAGAAGGTAAGCTCCAATACATACATCATCACTCCCTCTTCCGTGAACCTCATGGGCGAGCTGATGGACGAGCTGGAGAGCACCGGATTTTACTTCTGATCCATACCTATTTGCCTCCCCTATCCGAGGGGAGGTGGCCTCACCGCAAGGTGAGGTCGGAGGGGTTTTGACGACTATCAGAGAGCCAAGGGCTTGGTGAAAAACTCTCCAAACCCCTCAGTCTGGCCTTCGGCCAGCCAGCTCCCCTCGAATAGGGGAGCCAATAATGAAAGAAATATATTTTATTTTCAAATACAAATACTATAAATTGGGGGATATTAAGATATGATCACTCCGCAGGATATAAGAGAAAAAACCTTTGAAAAAGCCATGTTCGGCGGCTACGATATGGCCGGCATCGATGAGTTCCTTGAAGAGCTCGCCAACGATGTTGCCGCTCTCCAGAAGGAGAACGCCGTACTGAAGGGCAAGATGAAGATTCTCGTTGACAAGGTTGACGAATATCGCAAGAACGAGGATACCCTTGGCTCTGCCGTTATCTCCGCTCAGCGTCTGGGCGCTATGATTGAGGCTGAGGCAAGAGAGAAGGCCGCCGCCATCATCGCCGAGGCCGAGGCAAAGGCCGAAGCCATCGCCGCTGAAAGCGAAATCCTCTGCGCCGCTGAGCATCAGCGCCTTGCAGACGCAAAGCGCGCCAGCGCCAAGTTCATCGAAGGCATGAACATGATCTGCGAAAAGCAGATGGCCTTCCTGAAGAAGATTGAGGCCACCGAGTATGTTAAGCAGGCAAAGGCTCCCGTAGTTGAGGCCGCTCCCGTAGTTGAGGCTGCCCCCGCCCAAGAGCCCACTCCCGCCGAGATGCACGAAACCGTTAAGAGCATTGAGGAGACCGTAAGCAAGGTTGCTGCCGTTCCCGAGCAGGTTATCGTTCCCGACATCGCCGTTCCTCAGGCCGCCATCCACACCGAAGCTCCCACCAGAGCTTTCAACCGCGTAAGCGAAGAAGTTCAGTTCTCCTTCGATAGCTTCGATGAGCTTGACTGAACAGGGATAAAAACTTAATAAAATCACACGACCAATATGCCAAAAACGGTATATTGGTCTCTGTGCTGAAAAGGAGGCCTTTTAACAAGCCCCCTTTTCACCCAAAAACGCATATAAATTTATTCACATATACCGGGAGAAATTAGAAATGTCCAAAGATTTTAACGCAACTCTGA
>JAFYUG010000172.1 GCA_017558545.1 Oscillospiraceae bacterium
CGTCCGCGGAGACCGGAATCGAGAATGAGCTTAATAACATCCTCGCGGGGCATGCTGAGGGCGTTCATAAGACCCTGATAGCCGCCGCAGCCAAGAGCTTCTTCGATCTTGTTGGGGTCGATGACGCCGCAGCCGTGGAGAGCAATGCGCTTTTGCTTGCGGTAGAAGCCGATATCCTCCATCTTGGGGATGAGCTCGCCGCTCTGGGGATCTTTATAAATAAGACGGTCAACAGTTTTGCCGTGGAGGAGGTCCTTCATGACGATTTCGCCAACATCGCCGGGCTTAACCAGACGATAGAGGGTGTCCTCGGGGAAGATGCGGACAAAGGGACCCTGAGAGCAAAGACCGAAGCAGCCAACAACGCGGACTTCAACCTTGTCCTGAAGCTCATATTCTGCAATGAACTTCTCAAACTGCTCTTTGATTTCGTTATTGCCGCCTGCAACGCAGCCGGTGCCGCCGCAGAGCATAACATAGCGCTTGCCATCAACGCCGTTGAACTTGGTTTCAAGCTCGGCGGTATATTCGGCAATTTTTGCGCGGAGTTCTTCGCAAGTTTTGAACATTACTCGTTACCTCCCATGGTTCTGTATTCAGCGATGATGCCGGCGATATCCTTAACGTTTACGCGGGCATAGATCTTGCCGTTGATGGTAACAGCAGGAGCAGCGGCGCAGGCACCGATGCAGCGCAGAGCATCAACAGTGAAAAGACCGTCGCTGCTGGTCTGGCCGGGCTTGATGCCCAGCATTTCGCAGAACTGGTCGCAGATTTGCTGCGCGCCCTTAACATAGCAGGCAGTGCCAAGGCATACGCCGATGACATACTTGCCCTTGGGCTCGAGAGAGAAGAATGAATAGAAAGTTACAACGCCGTAGATTTCAGCAACGGAAATTCCGGTGCGCTGAGACACGATTTCCTGCACTTCCAGAGGAACATAACCGAATTCCTTCTGAATATCGCTGAGAATCATGATAAGGGGGGTGTTTACACCTTCATAGCAGTCGCAAATGGCATGAACTTTTGCCACAGCGGCTTCCTGCAAATGGGCCATATTGTCTTCCTCCTTTTTATATATGAAACATTTACTTTTCCCGAATTGTTTCCGCCATCGTGAAGGGCGCTTCCCCCTCATGATAGCATTTTTTTGATAAGCATATTATATACTCTCAATTTAACGATGTAAATATCTTAAGGCCTTAATTAATTTTTTAACGGGAAAAAATTTGTTAAAAACATTAACAACTTAATTCAAAAGTAAGAATTTAATAACCTTTTTGTTATTTATGGCCGTTATTTGTTAAATAAAATACACAGCCTCGTCCACTCCCCTGACATTGTAGCGGCTAAGACTGTGTATTTCACATTTATTTCAAGGCTTTAATTTTCTTTTTCGAAACGCATTTTCTGCTTTATATTGGGGTACTTTTCTCTGTCCACTTCCGAGAAAAACATCTCCTTGGGACGGGCAAATATTCTGCCTTCGCCATAAAGGGGTTTATATATAATAAGTGTCTCCCCGCTTTCGGTGTGCTCGGCTTCACCCATTATCTCATAGAGATACATATTGGGTTCATTCTCCAGCTGAGCTGCCGAGAGGGTTTCTCTTTTGAAATGGCGGACTATATCTCCCGCTTTAAGCATAAGCTTCTACCTCCATAGTTTATGGGATTTCTTATTAAGAATTATACGACAAAATTTCCCCTCAGGCAAATGCTTATATTTATTTATCGTTATTTTATGGTATAATATGAAAAAACCAAGGAAGGTGGACGCCATGGCATACTATACATATATACTCCGCTGCGCCGATGACAGCCTTTATACCGGCATTACCACCGACCTTCCCCGCCGTTTTGCCCAGCATTCCGGCGGACGAGGCAAGGCCGGAGCAAAATATACCTCCGCCCGCCAGCCCCTTAAATATGAATGCGCCTTTTTATCCGAAAACCGCTCCACCGCCTCCAAGCTGGAAAGCAGAATAAAAGCCCTCCCCCGCTCCGCCAAGTTGCTCCTTATAGCCGGGGAGGATGTGCTGGATTTGGAAGGCTATCAGCGAGTGGATGCGGATAACCTGCAATAAGGCGGGCGAACGCAAGACCGTTCCCTACAGAGAAACGACACCAACCTGCTCTGTCATACCGACCGAGCGCAAGCGAGTGGAGCGTCGGTGCGTTAAGAAAACATGCCGGTGGCATGTTTTTAGCAACCGACCGCAG
>JAFYUG010000173.1 GCA_017558545.1 Oscillospiraceae bacterium
ATGGCAAGGCTGTCGCCTGCCATGGATTTTCTTCGAAGTATTGCGGGAAAAGATACACTTTGGAGCGTACAAATCCCTATGTGAGGCCGCCTAATGTTGCAGCTCTTTTGTCTATATAGTCAGTGGAAATCAGTCTTTCAGACCGTGGACAGTCATTGCGATCATACCTGCAAGGTAAATAGCACCAAAGGTTCCGAATGCAACAATCATCACAATTCTCCTTTCAAAAATTCAAGTCATTTAACAAGATTTTAATCATCTTCCGACGAGTTCAGTATACTACTATTTTGCAGGAAATCAAGCATAATTGCTATATGCACATAGTTGCAATTGGTCATTTTAACCAAAATTATTAACTTGTTCGTATTTTTGCAAGTTTTGCTGCGTAACTTTCATGTTTCAAAGCTGCAAAAATGACCTTTGCACCCCACGCAGGCGTAACTTGCATTTCTTGCATATATTAGCCTTTCAGAGCCTTATTTTTTGAATTTTTCCTTGACATAAGTTTCACAGCGTTGTCCGCATACGGCGGACTCAAGTCCGTCATGAATTTTGGCCAACAATTTATTCAAAGGGGCATAATGTACCCAATGCATCAATGCGTTTATCTGCAAGAAAATATATGTTTTTGCCCTCATGGATTATAAAACTTTGTTAAAAACAGTAATAGAGCATATCTTCTCCTTGGCCATTCCAATATGCCCATGAATTTTTGAAAGTGAAATTATGCAAAACTCCTTTCCCTTCATTGACAAGGCCGTTATTTGCAAATATAATTAAGCTAAATTAAATTTCGGGAGGATAGAAACATGAATTTCGACGAAATAATCTCTCAGCGCCAAAGTGTTCGGGTATTTTCCGATGAATTTCCCCCAAAAGAACTTATCGAGGCCATTGTTGAAGCCGGCAGACTTGCCCCCTATGCAGGCATAGTCCAGCGGGAGCGCGAGTCCTTCCGCCATTTCTTCGTTATTTCCCGAAACAGTGAAATCATGACTCCTCTTATGGCTCTTGTGGAAAAAGGGCGCCTTGAAATCATGGACGCCGCCGAAAAGGACAATATGCGCCGGCGCTATCCCGGCATGATGAAGGTTTTGGATATGCTTTATAAAAAGAGCGCCGACGATATGGCCGCTTCCCCATGGCTCATCGTTATTGCCGAGCAGGCCGGCATTCCTCAGCGAGAGCAGGTTTGCCTCGGCCATGTTATGGAGAATATGTGGCTGAAGGCCACGGAGCTGGGTCTGGGCGCAAAGCCTTCCTCCGGCGTTGCGGACATAAAGGACAAGGCCGCTTTCAAGGCTCTTTTGGGCATTGAGGACGAGGAGGACTACGCCTTCGATGCATTGTCCGTGGGCTATCCCAAGTTCCCCCTGCCCATCCGCGACGAGAACAGAAAACCCGAAAAATCCCTTGTTTGGTTTGAATAAGAGGAAACTCCCCTGTTAAAAACAGGGGAGTTTTTGCGTCTATATAAGTCTTTTTAGTATCGGAATTATTCTCATAAGCATTACAGCGGCAAGAGATAGAACAAAGATCATTACAGCAATTAAAGGTAGACTTAGCAAGGCATAATCCGGCACAATGGTTTGGCATAGCTTTTCAAACAGAGGATGGATGAGATATACTCCCAAGGTGCACTCCCCCACCCAATTTATCACCCTTTGAGCTTTCTCCTTTACGGCATATTCTCTATGGGCAAAAAGTCCATAAAGTCCTATTGCCGATGTGATGGCGCTTGGATAGAAAAAGCTGAGGGCGATTTCCTCCGGCAGATACAAGGCCGAAATTGCCGTTGCAGCGCCAGAGAACAGAAACACCGCCAAGGACACAGCCATGGGCATACGAAAATTATAGCGCCTGCAATAATCGCCATAGAGAAAGCAGAAAACAAAGCCCAATTGATAGGGCAGTTTTGCTCTATCAATAATGGCAGTTAAGCTTTGTGATAGCTGAGCGCGAAGTAAAACAAAAATAATAGTGCCAAGTACAAAGGAGCAAACCAAAGCATATTTATATATGTGTTTGGGGGCATTTTCACAGAACACATACAAAAAGGGACTTAAAAAATACAAGGCAATGGCCGCCCATACATACCATAAATGTGCAGGCCCTGCCAGCAAGTAGGAAACAATGCTCGCCTTCGGAGTATTCCCTTGATGTGAATAATATAGGTAAAACACCGCCGACCATATAAGCATAACAACAAATAAACGCAGGGATTTTTTGATTAGATAGGCAAGGCTTCTTTGCCTTGCCAAAATATAACGCCCGCTAAGCATCATAAATATGGGCACACTAAATCGGGCAAAGCCGTTTAGGGCAAGAGCATAGGCACCTTCATTGCCTGCCGCGTGGATAAGCACAACGAAGAAAGCCGCAATAATTTTTAATATACTTGCGTCTATATCTCTATCAACTTTTTTGTCAAAGATATATTCCACTAGCATATCACCTTTGTTTAACAAGAAGATTTCTTGTTCCTTAATCATATTTCGATTGATTATAACATATATCTTTGGACCATTTCAATATTTATAACAATTATAATTCTACCACTCCCACTCGTTACATAGCTATCATCTATTCAAGGGGTGACTTGGATATGAACGAAGAATTTATAAGGGATAGAATCACTCAACTGCGATTTTAAAAAGGTATCAGCGAATATCAAATGATCTATGACCTTGGCCACAGCCGTGGCTATGTTTATAATAATATTTCCTCCGGCAAGGCTCTGCCCCCTATGAAAGAGTTTTGGGCTATATGCGAATATTTCGAAATCTCTCATCAGCGGTTTTTTGATGACTCAGCCCAGAATCCCGAACTTGTTAAGCATAGACAATTTCTATATATAATATGCAAAAAAGCTGTCGCGGCACTTCAGATGATAGTGCCTGCGGCAGCTTTTAGTTTTATTTATTCGGTTTTAGCGCTATCGTCCATAGCATTTTAGGCAGGACATAGCGGCGCATTTCGTTCTCTTCGGCGTAGAGTATGTTCCACTTGGCAAAAATGCTGTTTATATCATCCCTATCGAAAAAGCGCTTGAGGCGGCCATCTTCGCTTTTATAAAGATGGCGCTCTATCTCTTCCCCTTGGCCTGCGCCGTGGTTAACATCCTTCACAGAGTTCACACGCAGCAAAACTATGCCGCCCGGAGTGAGCACGCGCATTATTTCCTCTAACACCTTTTGAGTGATATTCATGGGGAAATAATGAAGGGAGAGGTCAGCTATTATAAGAGCGGTGAAATTATCCTCAAAGGGCAAGGGCTCCGTCAAATCAAAGCACATAGCGCCACGAAGCTGAGGGAAATTGTTGACGGCATTAGTTATGGCATTGGGGGAAAAGTCGCAGGCAACAACAGCCTTGCCCCTCTCGAGAAGGTATTTTATATTGTTGCCGCTGCCGCAGCCAAGGTCGATAATGGGAGTATTGCAATCATTAATGATATCCCCAAACTGCTCAAGCCAATCGTCGCAAACTATGTCGGCAAGGGCATAAGAGGAATGTATGCTATCCCAGCGTTCCTTGGCGGTTATATTTTCAATGCTGCAAGAAAAGGACTTATCCATGCAGATTGCTCCTCAATCCAAAGTTTTAGGGTGAACTACCAGTTTATACACACACTCGCAACCGGAATGTTCGTATTTATTCTCCGCTTTGATATACCTGCCCTGCTCACTCACAGAAATTACAAGGTAATATATTCCCTCTTCAAGCTCAGACAAATCCGCCTCTTGTGCATTGAAGTTCAGTTCGGCAAAGCTATCATCATATATGGATAAATATGAAAGGGAAACCCCGGAGGCATAAATAATTTCAAAATCGTCGCTATAAGTTATCTGCGGTATCTCCTCATGCACCTCACTGAACTTATAGTAAACGCTCATACCATCGGCGGAAAGCCAGTCTCCACCGTGATAAGATTCCGCCCATATCCAATTTTTATAAGGCGCGGTTAATATATCATCGGTGCGTACTAAAACGAGCTTATCACCAACAATATCGTTTTCTTCTGTTTTTTCATCATAAACATAAATTTCTTCAGGAGGCTGCGGTGTCCTTTCCTCTCCATTAGCGCAGCCAACCAAAACAGAAATAATCATAATCGCCAAAATAATAAGACTAAGTTTTTTCATCATCCTTACCTCCTTTACTGGATAAGACGGATATTTCTGCCTTTTGTTCCCATAGACAATATTCATTATAGCAGAAAAAACAAAAAAATCGAAACCTTTCGGCGGGTATCCGTAAAACAGTTAATCCTCCCTATGAAATTTTCATAGGGAGGATTTTAATTTCATAATCGTCATGGAGACCGTGCCATACCGCATTATACGCACTACACTGAATGGTGTATAGAAGTGCGCCCTTCTGTTCGACATATTGGAATTTATGCAGTTACTTCGGGGTCGCCTATTTCTTCGTTACCTAAGTAAACTCGATACGCCTTTCCTTCGTGCAGATTCATAATCTGTCTGCGTAGTTTGGAGGGGTATAACGGTGCTGTATTTAATGTTTTGATGTCAAGCCAGTCATATCCAACTTGGTTTGTATCACCTTGTAAGATAGCATTTTCGATTGTTCCTTTATATTCACACAAAAACACAAGGTCAACACGGTGGGAATCTTCGCCATGTAGTCCTTCTATTGCGAATACTAGGTCTTTTACCTCTATATGCAGTCTCAATTCTTCAGAAACTTCTCGGCACACTGCATCTGGCAAAAGTTCTTCTACATCTTGACCGCCACCTGGCATGATATACCATTCTTCTTTTCCATCGCCGATTTTTATTGCCAGCATTTTATCATCTTTAATAATCAATGCTTTTGCTGCATTTCTTACCACTCTTCCCATAGTTCATCATCTCTACCAGTTTGTCAGATTCAAGTTTGTCGATCCATTTCTCCCATTTAAGTTAATTGTTGCTACTGATCGGTTAGCCAACCCTAATGTAGATATATCCATTAGGGGACATAATACGAGGATCCCACCGTCGGCAAATGAAAGGCTGCAAGGTGTATTTCAACCTTGCACCTTTAGGTCAGTACCTACTCCCGCCAGCCATCTGGCATTATAATTATTGTGAATTCTGGCACTTTCAATGTATACTGATGAGTGGTATGATGGCTCCAGCATTTATAAAGGAGCGATCACATTATGTCTCAAACGCAGTTACGCAAGACAAATCCTACTAAGTGGCTGACCGTCACTGCTATGCTGATGGCCATGAACGTGGTCATGAGTTCATTCAGCATCCCCGTTCCCGGCGGTCACCTGTACCTGAACGATGCCGTTATCTGCACGGCCGCCATTTTGCTAGATCCCCTGGGGGCGTTTATTGTGGGCGGTGTAGGTGCCTTTCTTGGCGACTTCTTCTTTTATCCTGCTCCCATGTTTGTCTCTCTGGTAACCCACGGTCTTCAGGCGGTTGTCATCTCCCTATGCGTTCACAAGCTATCTGTTGATCATCGCAAACGAGGTGCCTTAGTGGGTGTCATTCTGGGTGTGGTCATCAATGTGGTAGGCTACTCCCTGGGCAGAGCATTCATCTATTCTACGCCGGAATACTCCCTGCTGAAGCTGCCTTTCCAAATCTTCCAGGCCGCTTTCGGTGCAGTGGTATCCATGCTGCTCTGCTTCTCCGCC
>JAFYUG010000174.1 GCA_017558545.1 Oscillospiraceae bacterium
AATAACACCGCCGGAGGGTACCATTTCAAGCTTTGCAGGGTCCAGCATATTAAGATTATTGAGTATGGTGGAACATTCAATGGAGAAGGTGCAGGTGTAGGCAGCTGCTTTGTTAATGCTTGTGTCCTCGGGCTCAACAGGCTTGGGCTTACCTTCGGGAACGGGATCGGTGAGATACTTATCTTTGCCGCCGGAGTAAACCTGAGTGTCGCTATCTTTGACATCGGAAAGGTAGTTAACACTCTCCTTTTCTTCTTCGCTCTCATCTTCGGTTTTCTCGGCGTTACCTACCTGAAGCTGGGAAAGGCTGATTGCATCTTCGGGCAGAACATCGGGGAGAACGACAAATGCGTTTTTACTTCCGTCGAGGGTCATGTTTAGTATGCTTGCCTTGCTTCCGGTGAGGGAAACGGAGGCAACGGCCTTGTCGCCCACATAAGCGGTTGCGCTTTGAGCATCCCACATTTCATCGAGATAAACGGAAAGCAGGGCGGAAAAACCGAAATTTTCTTGTGCGGAAAGAGTAATTTCGGGTTTTCCGTCCGCAGTTTTGTTGATTGAAACGCCAAGATTAACTTCCTTGGCTTCCTCAATGTCGCTTCCGAAAATTGTCCATTCGTAGTTATATCCGTTGGAAGAGCCGCTGAATATACCAATGGCATTTTCGTTTTTTATCTGTTTAATAACGCTTTCCTTGATAATTCCGTTTTCGGGAATGTCTATGGTTTCGTTCAAATTTATGCTGCCGAAATTCCCTTTGCAGGCGCAAAGAGAAATCATTATGGCAAAAGCCAATATAAGGCTGAGTATTCGTTTCATATATTTATTCTCCTATAACTATCTTGCCGTTCTTTGTTTTCAAGCTTCCTGTTGTCATGGCAAGACTTTCCTGTTCGTTGGATGCGGCGAAAACCGCGTCTTCAAGGATGAGGTCAAGTACATCTCCGGCTCTTATGCTGCCGCGAAGTCTGAATTTCAGCCGGAGGACAACATTGCCCTCCTCCGCAAGCAAATCCTTGCAGAAGGCATTTTTTCCTCCGGTCATGTCCAAATACATTATATTTATAAGGCCGCTTTGGTTGGCGGTTGCGGCAGAATAGCTCCATATGGGCAGCTGCCGACCGCTTGAACTTTCGTCGCTGAGAATGAAGACATTTCCTTCCTCAACCCCTAAAAACTCCAAACGGGAATTATCAAAGCTGAGGCTCATGCTCATTGCGGGATAGCGCACATCTCCAAGTGAGGATATGGTTACATCGAGTGTAAATTCCTTATTTTGCGCCATGGATAACTTTTGGGGCGTTTCCACAATTAATGTAGGAGTGCCGGAGGTGTCATAGCGGAAATACATGAAGAGGAAAGCCCCAATAAGCAAAATAAGAAGTATTAATAAAATCCATGGCCATTTTCTTCTTTTTCTCTCCTTTTTAGGGTTTTCATGTTTTCCTGCCATAAAAAACACTCCTTTTCTTAATTTGCTCTACGGGCGGGGATGGCCCCGCCCGTAGAATGGTTTCGTTTAGTCTTTGATGGTTGCGGCTTTGGTAACAACGCCGAAGTCAGCGCCGTTAACAAATTTTTCAACGATGCCGAGGGCATCAAAGGTGTTGATGCGGCTGTCGCCGTTTACGTTCTGAACAAGAATGTCGTTATCAGCAAGTTCTTCGCCAATACGAAGCCAGCTGTTAACGATATTCAGTGCATCCTGCGCGTTGATAGTTCCATCGCTGTTGGTATCGCCAAAGCTGATTGCGGGAGCCTCTCCGCCGGGGATGGTGAAGTAATCTTCGTTTGCAAAGTTTTCGGTGGCAATCTCTGTATCTACCAGAGCAACATAGGAAGAAATGCCGGTCTTTTCGGTGATTTCTGCGCTGTAATTAAAGTCAATAGCGTTGGTCCCGTCATTGTAGCTAAGCTTGGTGCCGTTTACGATGCCGGTTACGGCAACAGCAATAGCCTTTTTGGCTTCGGGGATGAGATCGATGTTATCACCGGTGTAGAGGCAGACGGCGCTATAAGAAATTCCAACAACAACTTCAACTTCGCCGCTGGCTTTTTCGTTTTCGGTATCAACAACTATCATTGCCTTTTCGTCGGAAGAGTCGGAGCTGAGCTTAACGGACATGCCGCCAATACCGATGTTAATCTTCTCGCCGCCTTCAATGTTCATTGCTTTGAAGGAGATGGTGAAGAGCTCTGCGGGGAATTCCTCTCCGGTGATGGTGAGGTCGGTGTTTTCGTTTGCGTCAAAGTATACAACGCGGAGAAGGCCGGTGTCGGCTTCGAGATTCCAGCTGATTTCGCCGCCTGCAAGTCTGCTGCCGGCACTTACATCGGTAACATCAATGCCTTCGGGAACTTCAACAATGAAGTCAATAAGCTTATATGCGCCTTCGTTATCCCATTTGTTGATGCTGATAACGCCGTTGAAGGCATCGGCACCGTTAATCTGGGCGGGAAGGCCTATGGTTGCAATCATCTCGTCAGTTTCGGGTGCGGGAGTGGGCTCGTCGATGACTACGTCGCTGTAGTCATAAAGGGAAGGCTCATTATTGATGAAGCGGTCATAGGCAACGAGAGCGTAAGCGGCCTGGTCGGTTGCCATAGCGTTAACACCTGCGCCTCTGCCGTGTTCGAACATGGCCTCTTCTTCAACGTAGTAGGTGAGAAGGTTATCAATTGCGGAATTACCGTTTTTAATGAAGCGGGGGTCGGTGTCGGGGTTGATGCCCCAAGTGGTTGCTGCTACGATAGCCCATGCGCAGCTTTCGCTGGTTTCGCCCTGTCCGTAGGGGAATCCGCCGTTTTCAAGCTGACTATCGGAAAGCCACTGAATAGCGGTTTCGCAGGCTGCTGCAACTGCGGGCTGGTCGCGGTAGGGATAAAGAGCAGTGAGGGTCATGCCGGTGATGTCAACATTGGAGGGCTGAGTCTTTGCGGTTACAAGGGACCAACCGCCGTCGTTATGCTGAGCGGAAACAATTGCGTCAACGCACTGCTGACGAATGGTGGGGTCGGAGGTTTCAAAGTTGCCGGTGTCAAGAGCAATAAGGGTCCAGATGGTGCCGTTCATGCCCTGTTTTCTAATCCAGTTGATGCCATTGGCACTGTAAGCTTCAACAAGGTCCCAGTTGCCAACGGTGGTGGAGTTTTTGCCGATGGAGGAGAGAGCCATGATGAGGCGGGAGTTGTCGGTGGACTTGTTCTTGTCAAGAGCACCGCTGAGGTTGATTTCTCCTGCGGTGGTGTTTACGTATTCAACGATACGTGCATAGTAGTCTTCAAAATACTGGTATCCCTTTTCAAAGTAACCGCCGCGGGCAAGACCGAAAACGGTCCATTCGCCGTAGTTGGTGCCGAATGCGGGAGCGGGAATGTTTTCAACCTGCTTTGCCAAAGTTGCGTTAAGAACCTCGGATACATCCTGAGCTGCGCGAGGCTCTTCAGGAGCAGGCTCGGGTTCTTCGCCGCCTTCAACGGTGAGAATTGCGTATGCAGGAGCGGATACTATGCAGGGAGTTCCGGTTTCGGAATAATAGTCACAGGTGGTATGAGTGCCGTCTTCGCTGCCGTTGCCGCCGTAGCACCAAAGGTAATAAGTGCCGGGCTCATCAATGGTGAGGGAGAAGTTGCCTTCTTCGTCGGTTTCAAGAGTGCCTATAGCATCGCCGTAGGTGGTGCCGTAGAATATTTCGTAGTATTCAGCACCCTTCAGCCAGCCCTCGCCAAACATAAGGTCGCAGAAGGAATGAAGAAGCTTGGCATCAAGAGTTTCGCCGGCTTCCATGCTGTAGCTGTGAACATAGTTATCTTCGGTGTCTGCAAAAAGATGGAAACCGCCAAGCTGGTCCCAAAGGAAGGAATAGCAGGAGAAGCTTGCAATGTCGATAAAGTCGCCTGCTTCAAGAACTATTCTGTCAGAAGTTGCGCCAACGGTCATGAAGTCGCTCTGCTGGCTTTCGTCAACGGGGAAATCGCCGTTGAGGAAATATACGAGGTTTTCTGTGAAACCGAAAATGCCGCCTCTGAAGTAGGAAGAGCCAGGGAGAGCGTCGAAGGTAACTTCGCTCCAATCGCCGCCCCAAAGCTCTTCATGGGCATAGATAAGAAGTTGAAGAGCAGTGGTGTCGTATTCGCCGTCCCCATCTCCGTCGTAGAGCATGTTATCGAGGCCATACTCTGCAAGGTCTATTTTTTCAAAAGCGCTGATGGGAACGGGCATATAGGCAAAAAGATTGCCGTTTTTGTCAGATATGTATTCTCCGTCAAAGCTGATGGAAAGATACACAACATCCTCTTCGCCCGCTGCGGTGGCAAAAGAGGCTGCGGGGAGCAGACCCAAAATCATAACAAAGACAAGGATCATGCTGAGAATTTTTTTGTTAAATCGCATTTTCTTTTTCGTCCTTTCTAATTTGTTTTCTTCTCTTTAGGTTCTTTTAATCCTGCGGCTTCCAAAGCCCTTGGCCAAGGTCCAAGGTATGCTTTAATCTGGGCGCAAGCAGCACTATCGAAGTCTTTCTTTGTGGGCAAATGTCCCAGCTGCTTAAACTTTTCCCGCAGAAGCTCCTCCGCCCAGGCCTTCTTTTCTTCTAATGTCACTTGCATCCCTCCTTTGCTTATCTTATTGAGACCCTAAAAAACAAAAAGTGCAGCCATATATCAACCTTCGCGGATGATATATATGGCTGCACTCTCCTGTCAAAGCGTGTAGGGCCTCTCGGGATACGCGCGGCTCTCTGACTGATGACCCAATTAGGTCAAACACAGCAATGGACGGTTGTTCCGGATTTTGACCGGATCACCGCAGCGTATCTGAAAAATAAAAATAAGCCGCAACGTTATCCCATCTCGGAAAAACGCTGCGGCCGATTTTACGCAACAAAAATAACCACATCCGTACTTGCAGATATTGGTCTTTCAACTAAATTGAGCAGTTCTCCTGACTTGCGCCTCAAAAGCATAATGTCCCAGTCTTCTCAGCTTGCGCCAATGACCGGCTTTCGCCCGGACAACTGCCTCCACGCTTACAGTGGCGGTACCGTTCGTGAATTGCACACGATTATCTATTCTCCCGCGGGGCTTTTACCGCTTCCGCAGGCACTCAATAGTGTTATATTAACTTACATCAGAGTCTATCATTAATTGCATTTTTTGTCAATAAGCTTATATATGTTATACATTAATGTATTTTGATACTATATTTTGTGCTACTACATCTATGCGTTGAGCACTATTTGCAAGGTTGAGCACACCAAATAGGATGTAAACCTAAAAAAAGTATAGTATAATATTTCCGAAATGTGGGTGAGCCATGCTTTGAAATTCTGGAAAATGAACGGAGCCGGAAACGACTTCATTATCATCAATAATATTGAAGAAAAGATTCCCGAAAGCGCTTTTTCCGCTATTGCCGCAAAAGTCTGCGAGCGCCATCTTTCCATCGGTGCCGATGGACTTATGGTGGTGGAAAAGGCCATAGGCGACGGCGATTATCTAATGCGCTTTTATAATAGCGATGGCAGCGAAGGCGAAATGTGCGGTAACGGCGCACGGTGCATCTGCCGCTATGGCTATGAAAATGGCCTTGCAGGGGA
>JAFYUG010000175.1 GCA_017558545.1 Oscillospiraceae bacterium
GACTCCATGGTCATCAACTATATGTCCGCCCATGATAATAACACCCTTTGGGATAAGCTCATCCTCTCCAATGGCGACCGGAGCGATGCTGAGCGCGTTGCCATGAACCGCTTCGGCGCAGCCATCGTTATGCTGGCCAAGGGTACTCCCTTCTGGCAGGCGGGCGAGGAAATGCTCCGCACCAAGGGCGGCGACGAAAACAGCTATAAGTCCTCCGACGAGGTTAACAATATTGATTGGTCCGTTCTCGTTCCCGGCAGCATGGAATATGAAACCATGCTCTATTATAAGGGGCTCATTGCCATGAGAAAGGGACTGGATATCTTCACTAATCCCGCCGTCACCGTTGAGGCCGAGGAACTTAGCAGCGGAATTATGGTGGCCAAGTACTCTGATGGCAAGGGCGGAGAGGCCATAGTCCTCCTTAACCCCCAGAAAACCGCTCTGCCCTATACTCTTGAAGGTGAATGGAACCTGGTGGCCGATGCCTCCGGCGCATCCTGCGAGGCTATGGCAAGAGAAAGCGGCAGTGTCAGCGTTGAGGCCGTTGCCGTTCGCGTATATGTAAACGATAAAGCTTTAGGTTAATCTCCTCAAAATTATCCTAAAAGGGGGCCATTGGTCCATGAAAAGAAAAATTTCGCTTCTTTTGGCTACCGTAATGCTCTTTGCCGCAGCTCTTTCGGGCTGCGGCGAAGGCGCATCTGAGGCAAAGACCATAGATGTGAAAAGCGATAGCCTTTATGTTGAAAAGGTGGAAAATCTTCCCGAGGATTTCATCCTCGGCATGGATGCCTCCTGTGTTCCCGCTCTTGAAAAGGGTGGAGTGAAGTATTATGACCATGAGGGCGTGGAGAAGGATGTCTACCAAATCCTCAGTGAAAACGGCGTAAACTATATCCGCGTCCGCGTTTGGAATGACCCCTATAATGCCGACGGAAAAGGCTATGGCGGCGGCAACTGCGATATAGCAAACGCCGTGGAAATAGGCAAGCGAGCCACCGCCGCCGGCATGAAGCTTTTGGTGAACTTCCATTATTCCGATTTTTGGGCTGACCCCGGAAAGCAGATGGAGCCGAAGGCATGGAAGGGCATGGATATAGAAACTAAGTGCGCCGCACTCTATGAATACACCCGCGATAGTCTCCAAAAGCTTGTGGAGGCAGGGGTGGATGTTGGCATGGTGCAGATAGGCAACGAAACCAACGGCGCCATGTGCGGAGAAAATTCCTCCGATGTGGGGGGCTGGAAGCGCATCATGGAGCTTATGAGCGCAGGCAGCAAGGCCGTTCGTGAGGTATGCCCCAATGCGCTGGTGGCCGTTCACTTCACTAACCCCGAGAAGGCGGAGTCCTATGAAAGCTATGGCAAAAACCTTGACTACTATCAGGTGGACTATGATGTTTTTGCCTCTTCCTATTACCCCTTCTGGCATGGCAGTATGGAAAATCTCTCCGCCGTGCTGGGAAATATATCCGAAAAATACGGCAAAAAGGTGATGGTTGCGGAAACCTCCTATGCCTTCACCGCCGATGACAGCGATTTTTACGGCAACACCATAGGCGAGGGCGGTGGCATAGTGAAGGATTACCCCTTCTCTTACCAGGGTCAGGCCAATTTGGTTAGAAATGTTGCTGCCACCGTGGCCAATATCCCCAATGGCATAGGCATATTCTATTGGGAGGGCACATGGATTTCCGCCGGAGGCGAAAGCTGGGAAGCAAACTCCGCCCTTTGGGAGGAATATGGCTCCGGCTGGGCCAGCTCCTATGCCGCGGAATATGATAGCGAGGATGCAGGCAAATGGTATGGCGGCTGCGCTGTTGATAATCAGGCCTTCTTCACCTCCGACGGCAAGGCCACCGAGGCGCTGAAGGTGTTTGCCCTTCTCCGTGAAGGCAATATCATCGAATGAATGAAAGGGACGAGAAAATGAAGAAAATCATAACATATATACTTTTAGCGGCAATGCTTTTCTCTCTTGCCGCCTGCGGTTCTGCCGACGGGGAAACTCCCGAGGAAAATATTGAAAATATTGAAAATGCTGAAGAGGCAGTTCCCGCCACCGCCGACCCCGTTGACGATAACTACCGCACCTTTTATCAGATTTTCGTGGGCTCTTTTTCCGACTCCAATAATGACGGCATAGGCGATCTGCGAGGCATTATCAACCGTTTTGACTATCTCAATGACGGCAATCTGCTCTCCGAAACCAGCCTTGGCGTTCAGGGAATTTGGCTTTCCCCCATTTTCTCCTCCCCCTCCTATCATAAGTATGACGTCAGCGATTACTATGAGGTGGATTGGCGCTTCGGCCTTGAAAGCGACCTTAAAGAGCTCATTGAGCTTTGCCATGAGAGAAATGTTAAGATAATCCTTGACCTTGTAATTAACCATAGTTCCAGCCGGCATCCCTGGTTTCAGGCTTTCAAGGAAGCCCGTATGAACGGGGATACGGAAAATCCCTATTATGATTTTTATTCCTGCGTCACCACTGCCGAGAAGGTGGGCGGCAGAACTTATCAGAAAATCGCAGGCGTGGACTGCTGGTATGAGTGCAACTTCTCCGGCGAAATGCCCGAGCTGAACTATGATAACCCCGAGGTTTTCGCCGCCATGCTGGACGTGGCCAAGTATTACCTTGATATGGGCGTGGACGGCTTCCGCTTTGACGCTGTTAAGTATATCTATTTCGGCGATACCCAGCGCAGTGTTGAGTTTTGGGAGAAGTATATGGCTGAGCTTCGTGCCATCAAGCCCGATATCTACTGTGTAGGCGAATGCTGGTCCGGTGAAGCGGAGATTATGGAATATATCCCCGCCATGGATTGCTTCAACTTTGCCATGAGTCAGGCCGAGGGCGTTGCAGCCTCTGCCGCCAAGGGCTTTGCCATAAATAAGTTCACAAACTATGTGGAGAGTTACCAAAATAAGCTCCTTGAGATAAATCCCAATGCCATGGCCATGAGCTTTTTGTCCAACCACGATATGGACAGAATTGGCGGCGCCTTCATAGTGGACAGCAATATGCGTATGGCCGCCAACCTCTATCTCCTGTCTCCCGGCTCTCCCTTCATCTATTATGGCGAGGAAATAGGCATTCGCGGCTCCCGAGGAGGCGAGGCCACCGATGCCAACCGCCGCCTTGCCATGCTTTGGGGCGATGATGACCTCGTCCGCGACCCCGTTGGCAGCACCTATTCCAAGGATAAGCAGATTTCCACCACCGTTGCCGACCAACTCTCTGACGAAGGAAGCCTTCTGCGCTATTATTGCCGCTTGCTCACAATTCGCCATAGCTACCCCGCCATTGCCCGCGGCAGCTATGATGCTCTGGACTTTGGCAAGAACTTCGGCGGCTTCAAGGTGGAATATGAGGGAGAGACCATCTTCATCCTCCATAATAACTCCACCAATTTTGAAGCCTTCACCCTTGAGCTCAGCGAAATCGGTGCCGGCGAAATTTGCGAGGTAATAGGTGTGGGCGGCGCCGGACTTGAAGGCGGAGTGCTCACTTTGGACGCTCAGACCAGTGTAATTCTGAAATAAGGATAAAAAATATGGATAATAAATTTGTTGTCAATATAATCCACCGCCCCGAGCTTTCTCCCGAGTATGCGGAAAAGGCTCTTGGCAAGGGCGAGGGCGTGAGAGATGAAAGTCTGGATATTTTCCGCTTTCAGCAAAACTGCGCCCATAAGTATGGTCTGAAAACCACCATTCAGATAACCTATGCATCCCTTTTCTCCGACGAGATAATTGCCCTTGCAAAAGAGGAGCATGAAAAATATGGGGACGAAATAGGTCTCAGCCTCCTTGGCCTGCCTTGCCCCGAATTCAAGGAGAAGTATAAAACCGAAGACTTTTGCATTTGGATGTTCGATAAAAAAACCAAGGAAGAGATAATTGACGATGTTTTCGGAAAGTTTTTCGATAAATTCGGCTTTTATCCCGAGTCCACCGGCAGCTATTTTCTCGATGCCCACACCATTAACTATATAAAGGAGCATTACCCCTCTGTGAAGTGCGCCGTGGCCACCTGCTGGGAAGAAGGCCCCAAGGCTTTCCACACCTGCAATAACTCCTGGTACACCTTCATGGATGGCGGCTGCTGGAACCCCTGGATTCCCTCCAAAATTAATTCCCATTGCCCCGCATCCGATGCGGAGGACGATGCCGGCATAGTTGCCATCCCCCATCTCAGCCGCGACCTTATGGCTTGCTTCGATGGCAACGGCTCCAACTTCGGAACTCATCCTCAGAATGTTCTCCGGGGCATGATTTATTATAAGGACGAGGAAACGGGGACTATGGAGTATCCCTACCTCTATAACCTTGTGGATC
>JAFYUG010000176.1 GCA_017558545.1 Oscillospiraceae bacterium
ATGGCCGACCAGATTTTCACCATCCTCATGGGTGAGGAAGTTGAGCCCCGTAAGGAATGGATAGAGCGCAACGCACGCTACGCGGAGAATATTGATATATGATTTAAAGCCCCCCTTGCAAAGGGGGGAAGGCTCGCCTTCAGGCGAGACAGGGGGGATTGGAAATAGACTACCATCACAATAAGGAACTTACTCCAAACGCAAAAAGGCTCAGAAAAGAAATGACCAAGGAAGAAAGACACCTTTGGTATGATTTTCTAAGCTCCTATCCTGTCCGCTTTCTTCGCCAAAAGGTAATTGAATCTTATATTGCAGACTTTTATTGTTCAAAGGCCGGACTTGTTATTGAGCTTGACGGCTCTCAGCATTACGAGGAAGAAAATGCTGAATATGATGAAAGAAGAACTGCAGAACTTGAAAATTAGGCTTGAAAGTTATTAGAATACCGAATAATGAGATATTCAAAAACTTTGATGCCATTTGTGGATATATAGATTATATAGTTAACGAGAGAATGAATCCCCCCGGCCGCTAAAAGCGGCCACCCCCCTTTACAAGGGGGGCTTTAAAAGGTGCAAAATTTGCCCCTCAGTCACGGCTGACGCCGCGACAGCTCCCCTCAAATAGGGGAGCCTTATAAGGAAGGAAGATTTTTTTATGGCACATAACAGATCTTATAAACCCGAGGATATACTTTTCCCCAATCAGGTTATCACCGAGAGCAAACTTGTTGAGGAAATGGAGAAATCCTATATTGAATACGCCATGAGCGTTATTGTTGGCCGCGCCCTGCCCGATGTTCGCGACGGCCTCAAGCCCGTTCATCGCCGCATACTTTACAGTATGCACGAAAGCGGCCTCACCCCCGACAAAAAGCACAAAAAGTCCGCCGCCTGCGTCGGTGACGTGCTGGCAAAGTACCACCCCCACGGCGACGCCAGCGTTTATGACGCCATGGTCCGTATGGCTCAGGACTTCTCCCTGCGCTACATGCTGGTAGACGGTCAGGGTAACTTCGGTGACATGGACGGCAACCCCGCCGCCGCTTACCGTTACACCGAGGCACGTATGTCCAAGATTTCCGGCGAGATGCTCCGTGACATCGACAAGGACACCGTGGATTGGGACCCCAACTTCGACGAAAGCCGCAAGGAGCCCCGCGTTCTGCCCTCCCGTTTCCCCAACCTTCTGGTAAACGGCTCAAGCGGCATCGCCGTCGGCATGGCCACCAACATTCCTCCCCACAATCTTGGCGAGGTTATTGACGCCTGCGTCTGCGTGCTGGATAATCCCGAGGCCGGTCTCCATGAGCTGATGGAGCACATCAAGGGACCCGACTTCCCCACCCGCGGCATCATCATGGGCCGCAGCGGCATCCGCGCAGCCTATGCCACCGGTCGCGGCAAGGTTGTTGTCCGCGCCAGAACCGAGTTTGAGGAGTTCGGCAACGGCCGCACCCGTATCATCGTAAACGAGCTGCCTTATCAGGTGAATAAGCGCCAGCTTATCAAGCATATTGCCGAGCAGGTTAAGGATAAGCGCATTGAGGGCATTTCCGATCTCCGCGAGGAGTCCGACCGCCACGGTATGCGCGTGGTTATCGAGCTTAAGAAGGACGCCAACCCCCAGGTTGTGCTGAACACCCTTTTCAAGCAGACCGCCATGCAGAGCAATATCTCCATCATCATGCTGGCTCTGGTGGACGATCAGAAGCAGCCCAAGATTTTGTCTCTTCGCGGCATTTTGGATGAGTATCTGGCCTATCAGAAGGAAATCATCCGCCGCCGCACCGAGTTTGACCTGCGAAAGGCCCGTGAGCGCGCTCACCTGCTGAAGGGTCTGCTGATTGCTCAGGACCATATTGACGAGGTTATCTCCATCATCCGCTCCCGCTATGACGATGCAAAAGAGGCTCTTATGGAGCGCTTCGGTCTGGACGAAATTCAGGCTCAGGCCATTTTGGATATGCGTCTGAAGGCTTTGCAGGGTCTGGACAGAGAGAAGATGCAGAACGAATTTGACGAGCTGCAGAAGAAGATTTCCTACTTCCTTGAGCTTTTGGCCGACGAGGAAATGCTCAAGGGTGTTCTCAAAGAGGAGCTCATTGCCATCCGCGATAAGTTCGGCGACGACAGACGCACCGAAATTCAGGATGTTGAGGACGAAATCGACATCGAGGACCTCATCGAGGAGGAGACCTGCGCCTTCACCCTCACCCACGGCGGTTATATTAAGCGCCTGCCCGTCAGCGAGTATAGCGCCCAGCGCCGAGGCGGCAAGGGCATCCGCGCCATGGCCACCAAGGACGAGGACTATGTGGAGACCGTCTTCACCGCTTCCACCCATGATAACATCCTCTTCTTCACCAACACCGGCCGCGTTTATGTGAAAAAGGGCTATAATATCCCCGAGGCAGGCAGAAATGCCCGCGGCACCAATATTGTCAATATCATTCCCCTAGACCCCGGCGAGAGAGTCAACGCCATGCTCCATGCCCGCGGCTTTGAGGAGGATAGCTTCCTTGTGTTTATTACCCGCAACGGCACTGTTAAGCGTATGTACCAGTCTGCGCTGAAGAATATTCGTAGTAGCGGCATCCGCGCTCTCACCTTGGACGAGGGCGACGAGCTTATCTCCGTCCGCCAGACCGACGGTGAGCAGAATATCCTTATCTGCACCCACGAGGGCTACGCCATCTGCTTCGGCGAGACCGACATCCGTCCCATGGGTCGTGACGCCGTTGGTGTTCGCGGTATCAAACTGCGTGACGGCGACTATGTTGTTGGCGCTGCCCGCGCCCGTGCCGGCGGCACTCTGCTGAGCGTAACCGAAAAATGGCTACGGCAAGCGCACGCCCATCGAGGAGTATGTCCGCGGCGGCGGTGAGCCTCAGCACCGCGGCGGTAAGGGTATGCGCGGCTATAATTGCACCGAAAAGACCGGTAAGGTTGCCGATTGCAAGGTTGTTGACGAAACTGACGATATTCTCATTATCTCCGATGACGGCACCATCATCCGCATGGATGTCGGCGGCATCTCCATCTATGGCCGCGCCACTCAGGGCGTCCGCCTCATGCGCGTAGGCGAAGGCAGCCGCGTAATCTCCATCGCCAGAACCGAAAAGGAAGAAGGCGAAGAGGATGCGGTTGAAGGTGAAGTGGAGGAGTAAGAAAATAGGCTCCCCTATTTGAGGGGAGCTGTCAGCCGCAAGGCTGACTGAGGGGTTTCGAGAGGGTTTTGAGCGGTTTAATAAATGCTCTGATAATCGTCCAAACCCCTCCGTCATTTGCTTCGCAAATGCCACCTCCCCTCGAATAGGGGAGGCTTATCCCTCCGACCTCGCCTTGCGGCGAGGCCACCTCCCCTCGGATAGGGGAGGCTTATTCCTAATCTTTATATCCTGGAGGAGAACTATGGCTTATTTCTATGAAGGAAATAATATTTCAAATGCCAAAGAACTCCGAAAAGAAATGACCAAAGAGGAACGTAAGCTTTGGTTTGAATTTCTTAGGGATCATCCGCTCCATTTTTACAGGCAAAGACCTATAGGCTCATATATTGCCGATTTTTACTGTCCGAAAGCCAAGCTCGTCATAGAACTGGACGGTTCTCAGCATTATGAGGATGAGGGCGTGGAATATGACGAGAAGAGAACGTCTTATCTTGAAGAAACGGAACATCTTCGGGTAATTCGCCTTGCCAATAATGACATAAATCAAAATTTTGTCGGAGTGTGCGAGTATATCAATTTGGAGCTTGGGAAAATTTGTCCCTCATCCGACCTCGCTTCGCTCGGCCACCTTCCCCCGGGGGAAGGTCATAAGGACCAAAATATGAAAACTGTTACTATTTATACCGACGGGGCTTGCTCCGGCAATCCCGGGCCGGGGGGATGGGGCGCCATCCTCATGTATGGCCCTCACAAAAAAGAGATGTCCGGCGGAGAGAAAATGACCACCAACAACCGTATGGAGCTGATGGGGGTCATTTCCGCTTTGAAGGCGTTGAAAGAGCCCTGCATTGTGGAGCTTTGGTCGGACTCCAAATATGTTATCGACGCCCTCAGCAAGGGCTGGGCGGTTTCATGGCGCGCCAAGGGCTGGCGCAAGGCCGACAAAAAGCCCGCGCTGAACGTTGACCTCTGGGAAGTGCTGCTTGGCCTCACCGAGATGCACGAGATGCGCTACCACTGGGTTAAGGGTCATGCGGAAAATCCCTATAATAACCGCTGCGACGAACTGGCGGTTATGGAGAGGGAAAAGTTTGCGTGAAGAAATAGCCCCCCTTTTCAAGGGGGGAAGCCTTGCAAAGCAAGGCAGGGGGGATAAAGCTGAAAGATAGCTTCTATTTAAGTTATGCGTAATTCTTACCCTTATCCCCCAGTCAGCCTTACGGCTGCCAGCCCCCTTGGAAAGGGGGCCTTTAAATGCGTAATCCTTACCCTTATCCCCCAGTCACCTTCGGTGACAGCCCCCTTGGAAAGGGGGCC
>JAFYUG010000177.1 GCA_017558545.1 Oscillospiraceae bacterium
GGGATTGACAAAAAAGAGATACGCTCAATTCGGGCTGTCGAGGACGCCAGCCCCTACGGCTATGTGAAAAACCAAAATCACATCGTAGGGGCGAGCATTGCTCGTCCGCGGGCGGCAGATTGCCGCCCCTACAAATCGGGCTGAAAGAGGACGCCGTCCCCTACAAAGCGCAATGTAAAATTATAGTCATTGCGAGGAGCGCAGCGACGTGGCAATCCGTAAGCCCCAAAAATCAAAATCCTCTTCCCAGATAGCCTTCCAGCATCAGCGTGGCGGCCACGGCGTCCACATTCTTGCGGTGGTCTTTCATCTTGCGGCCATTGGCGTGGAGAATGCTGTGAGCCTCGATGGAGCTGCGGCGCTCGTCCCACAAAATGGGCTTCAGGCCTGTGGCCTCCTCCAGCATGGCGGCAAACTCGCGGGTTTTCTCGGCGCGAGGGCCTTCCGTGCCGTTCATATTCTTGGGCAGACCCAGCACAAGGGTGTCCACCTCGCGTTTTTTAACCTCGGCGGCGATGGTCTGGGCGGCTCTCTCGGCGTTCCATTCCTGCAAGGTGAAAGCCTCGCCGCAAAGCATCTTCATAAGGTCGCTGACGGCGATGCCAATTCTCTGATCGCCATAATCTATTGCCATAACACGCATTTTGAAATAAAATCTCCTTTCCATATCTCTCGCGAAGCGAATATCGAATTGCCAATAAGGGCATATATTTGCCCTTATTGGCAATATTTCGAATGCGACAGCATATATCGAGCGCGTAAGCGCATATCGACAAAAAAGTCGATATTTTTTCCTTCGGAAAAATCGATATTTGCCCTAAAGGGCAATCGATATATTGACATGAATGTCAATTCGATATGTTTTCTTCGAAAACGAGTTACTTCGCCCCCATTGCCTCTCTTACACTTCCCATAAGATACAGCGAGCCGGTGGCGCACACTACGCCGCCTTTTCCCGCGGCACCCTTGGCCATGTTGAGGCCTTCGGCAACGCCGGGGGCAACGAACACGCTCTTTTTATATTTTCTCAGCTTTTCAGCCAGCTTTTCCGCCTTCAAAGCTCTGGGGTAATCCAAAGTGACGCAGACGAAGGCACCGGCGCAGGGGGCGATGGTCTCAATAAAGCCGTCCACATCCTTGTCCGCCATCATGGCAATGAGGAAGGTGACCTTCTTGCCTTCGAAATAATACTCAAGATTGCTCCTGAGAGCTTCGGCGCAGGGCACATTGTGGCCTCCGTCGGCCACCACATAGGGTTTCTCGCCCAAAATCTCAAAGCGGCCGGGCCACTTAACCTCCGCAAGACCCTTGTCTATGGCCTCGGGCTTGATTTTCCACTTTTTCTCTCTAAGTATCTCCACGGCCTCCAGCACGGCGGCTGCGTTGCGGCACTGGTGGTCGCCCAGCAGGCTCAATCTCAGGGGAGTATCGTCGCAGTAGCAAAATTCCTGACCCTGCAAATCGTCATAGATAAGCTCAATCTCGTCGTCCTCGGCTATGCGCAGGCTGGCACCCCGCTCCCGGCAGATATTGGCCAGCACGGAGATAACCTCCTCGTCCTGAGCGGGATAGGTGGCAACGGCGCCGCCCTCCTTGATGATGCCCGCCTTCTCAAAGGCGATTTGGCTGAGAGTGTCGCCCAGCATATCCGTGTGGTCAAGGCCTATGGAGGTGATGAGGGCGCATTCGGGGCAGTCAATCACATTGGTGGCGTCGAAGCGGCCGCCAAGACCCACTTCCAGCACAACGATGTCGCACTTCGCTCTGGCGAAAAACTCAAAGCCTATGGCGGTGACTATCTCAAACTCCACGCAGGGTCTGTCCATCTCCTCGGCCTTGGAGCGGACGAACTCGGTTATCTCGGCAAGGAGCTTGTCGGCAATGGGCTTGCCGTTCACCTGCATACGCTCGTTGAAGCGGTGGATATAGGGGGAGGTGTAAAGACCCACCTTGTAGCCTGCGGCGCGGAGTATGCTGCTGAGCATGGCGCAGCTGCTGCCCTTGCCGTTGGTGCCGGCAACATGGACATAGCGGAGGGACTTATGGGGATTGCCCATAAGGGAGAGCAGCTCCTCGATGCGCTCAAGACCGGGCTTGGGCAAACCGCGGGGACGGGAGTGTATGTAAGAGAGAGCTTCGGTGTAGGTCATGGTGATGGCTCCTTTAGCTTCGCAATGATGTTTTCCTTCGGAAAATGATATAGCTTCGCAATGATATATCGCTGCGCGATATGATGTTTGCTTCGCAAATTGCAGTGTCGGCAGAGCCGACAAATTTTAATATATCGCAAAGCGATACCACAATCAGCGCAGCGGCATCATGCTGCGAAGCAGCGCATCATTTATCATTCATCATTGTATTTCCGCACAGCGGAAATACAAAATATAGTATACCATCCCATCCACTCACAAGCAAGTGTTGTATGCCCCGAAAAAATGCAAAAAAAGTGGCTGAAACCATTGAAAAATAAGGAAAAACTCTTGACTATTGATGGCGGATGTGTTATAGTACATTTTACCTGTCGGCAGATGGGTTTATTTTTGTGCGCTTTTTTTCGGGCGCACGGCAGTTTTCCCGCTGATCCGAACAGGGAGGCATGGCCCCCTGCAAAGGGGTCAAATTTTATAAGGAGGTGCCGAAAATATGGCTAAGGCCGGTGCAAGAATCAAAATCACCCTCAGATGCAGTGAATGCAAGCAGAGAAACTACAACACCATGAAGAACAAGAAGAATAC
>JAFYUG010000178.1 GCA_017558545.1 Oscillospiraceae bacterium
ATGACCTTGCCAACGAGCTGGGCAACGAAAAATGCGCCAACATCATCATGCTGGGTGCTATTTTGAAGGAAACCGGCATTGTTGAGGTCGAAACCATCAAAGAGCAGCTTGAGCATATGTTCTCCGGCCGCAAGGCAGCCTTCCTGCCCCTTAATCAGAAGGCTCTTGAAATCTATCTTAAGTAATTAAAAAGCTCCCATCTAAAGGCGGACTCGCATAGGGATTTATACCTATGTGAGTCCGCCTAAATGGGAGCTTTTTTCATGAACAAAATCTATGCTTTCCTATAACCGTTATAAGAGGTCTTGACCATATCCACTTGCTGGTTGCGGTTACGGGGTTGAAGTAATATATTGCGCCGCCGGAGGGATCCCAGCCGTTCATTGCGTCTCTTGCGGCATTATAGGCAGAATCTGCCACCGGCTCATTAAACTGGCCGTCATCAATACAGGTGAAGGCGCCGGACTGATAAATAACTCCGGACATTGTATTGGGAAAGGACGGGTGCTCCATTCTATTTAGTACCACCGCTCCAACGGCAACCTGCCCCACATAAGGCTCTCCCCTTGCTTCGGCGGATATGAGCCTTGCAAGAAGTGCCACATCTCCGCTGCCTGAGCTTGTTGCTCCTCCCTGAGCGCTGATGCCCATGTATGCCAAAGTCTGAGGTCCTGCTATGCCATCAGCTTTTAGGCCAAAGCGCTGCTGATAGCGCTTAACAGCAGCCTCAGTGCCGGATCCATAAATACCATCCACCGCGCTGGAATAAAAGCCCTGATTTTTTAATAAAGTCTGAATCTGGCTGACAACAGAGCCGCTTGAGCCCTTTTTATAACTTGCCGCTCCCGCATACTGTACAAGGGAAATAATAAGTATATTTACGGCAAATACTACGACAAGGGCAAGACATAATTTTTTTCGTGATTCACTCATAAACTAAACGCTCCTTGCAGATTTGTGTTCTTATTCTGCGAAGGAGCGTTTTTTATATGTTATTTAATTTTTGTCACAAAAAGAAGATTTTTAATTAAGTTCAAAACTTCCTATTTCCTCGGGCATGGCAATGGGATATGCTGCATAATCCCATTGATGAGATGAACGGGCAAAATAATCGGAGCTTCTGTTAAAATAATTGAAATATTCCGGCTTGACGCCCAAATCCCATGTTGTATCAACGCAGTACCATTCTCCGTCAATGCATACCATATTCCATGCATGGTCTTCCCGAGATTCATAGGCTGCACCAATAACAGTTATGCACTCTATATCAAGAATATCCATGAAAAGCTGAAATGCGTTTGCAAAGCCAAGGCAAACCGCTTTGCGGCTCAAAATTGTTCCTATGGCTTCATAACTCTCGCGAGGGGCATTATTGGGAACTTCATAATGGCGGAAGTCATATTGGCAGTTAGCTGTTATCCACTCATACACGGCTCTTTCTTTTTCAATCTCCGTCATATCTTCATCAATGATATTATTTAAGATTCCGATAACAACTTCAAAGAGCACTCGCTCCTCATAGCTGAGATAATAATCATCTCCGGCTTTAACCGCTGCCACAAATTCAGTATTATCCCAAAGTGTCATGTCATCAATTTCAGGATCAACGTAGGGCACCCAGTAATAAGGCAGATCGCCAACATCTTCAAGATATATACTCTCTTCCTCTTCAACAGGAACAATTTCGGGAGTATCATAAACATCCTCGGGAAGGATCATTCCCTGAGCGCCATAGAATGCCTCTTCAGCTTCATAAGGATTTTCGCAGATAAATACCGCAGCACTCATACCGTCAGCTCCAATGCTGACGATTCCCCTATCCACCATATCCGCCTGTTCCGGATTATATCCGAAAAAATCTCCCTGACGAGCATGTCGATATTCCTCGAGGCAATTGAAAACCGAGCTTATATCCGCCTGTTCCGTCAGACGGAAAATACTTACCTCGTGGGCCATTCCAGCCGAAGAATGATAAATGGCACAATCGTTCCAACATTCGGAAGCAAGTCCATAATAGTTCTCCACATATGAAGGCATGGCATCTTCACCGTAACTTTCATTGGCAGACATCATATCATCAAACTCAATTCCAGCCCCATTCATCACAATGCGGGCCAGCTCATCGGCAGACGCAAGAGGTACATCCACATTAACCATCGGCGGTACAGAATTGGATTGTTCGTTCGCATCAGGATTGCCGCAGGCACATAGAGCTATCGCGGCAACAATTATAAGGGAAAGTATTCTTTTCATATTTATCCCCCTTTCTTCAAAAAACATATACCTGAAATGTATCAAATTTAAGCAAAAAAGGACGGAGAGCCCGTCCTTTTTATTATTATTCGCTGAGTTCGCCGCGAAGATCCTTTTCCATAAGGCTCTTTATGCGGCCCGGGGAACAGCGCTTTGCAAAAAGATAGCGAAGCTTTGTAACGGCAGCTTCAACGGTCATATCCCCGCCGCTGACAGCACCGGCTTTTTTCAAAGCGGAGCTTGTTTCGTATGTACCAAGCTGAACTTTGCCGCGCAGGCACTGGGTGCAAACTACGATTATAGTTCCGTTATCGGCGGCCTTGCGGATAAGGGGCAAAAGCTCGGCATCATACTGAGGAATATTGCCAACGCCAAAGGCCTCGATCACAAGGGCTTTAAGATTTTCCGTCATGATATTTTCAAACATCTTGAACTGAATTCCGGGGAAAATCTTCAAAACAGCAATGGGCATATCCTCGGCAAAGTCTACAACCTCAAGCATATTTCCCGCAGGACGGATGAGGGAATCGATATATCGTATATCAATGGCGGAAGTTGCAAGCGGTGGGAAATTGGGCGAAGAAAAGGCTTCCATCTCGTCGGCAGAAACTTTTGTAGAACGATTGCCGCGAAGGAGCTTTTTGCCAAAGTAAACACAAACCTCAGGTACTCTGCCCTCTCCAGCGATAATAACAGAGGATATAAGATTATCCCGGGCATCACTTCTTGCCTGACCTATGGGTATCTGAGCGCCGGTGAGAATGACCGGCTTGCCCAAGCCTTCAAGCATGAAGCTAAGGGCAGAGGCCGTGTAAGCCATGGTATCGGTGCCATGCAGAATAACAAAGCCGTCAAATTTATCATAGTTATCTCTTATGGTGTGAGCCATTGCGCTCCAATCGGAAATGGATATATTGCTTGAATCGCAGATTCGCTCAAACTCTATAAGCTCCCAATGGGGCATACCGGAATGAAATAGCTCGCTCATTCTTCCAAGCACCTTATGGAGATAACCGCTTTTTGTGGCGTAACCGTCCTCAGTCTCAACCATTCCGATGGTTCCGCCTGTATAAATTATCAGCACCTTTTTCTGCATTACTGCCTCCATGTATTATGGGTATTCTATATGCTCAAGCTCAAACCAGTGTGTCCATCGGCTGCCGGTAAAGCCCTCAAGACTTGTTTTTACCACACCGTACTCCGTACCCATGGCTTCAACAACAATTCCGTCACCTATGTAAATAACTATATGTCCGTCACACCATACCGCAAGGCCCGAAATCTCGGGTATTGATTCTATATCCCCAGAAACCCGTGCGTTATTAAACATAGTGTTTGCATCCTCGTCCGGGTATGAATATGCTCCATAATTGACACCTATACCGGGTTCATACCAGAGATAGGCTTTTATAAGCCCGCTGCAGTCGGCGCAGCGGCGTTCAAGCCAGTTCTGACGGATTAAATCTATGCGGTTTTCCATTACAGAGGGATATCTCTCAGCCAAATCAGAAAGGGCGGCTTCATCTAAAACATCTCCGAAAGTGCCCCAAACATAGCCCCAGCCATTATCCCATGCGTAAAGCACAAAGGAAACCAGATCTGAGGAGTTCTTCGATTCAGGAGAAGATAGCAAAAGACCGTCAAAGCCCTTATCAGAATTTGTACCTCTCTCGTATTCATACTCCCGTGGCTCAGCTTCCGGGAAAAAATCACTCAGCATCACAGCCGCCGCAAAAAAAATAAGGGCAGCGGCAAGCAAAACAAACAATACACGAATAAGCTTTTTCATATCATTACCTCCTTAGCTGAAATTAAAGGAGCTGAATGTATCATGATTGTTGCATTTTGCCATAGGATTGCTTCAAAAACAAGATTTAAGAAATTCTTAAGATATCTTTAGCTTTATATTTTTCCTGATCTTCTTAACTAAGTGAGGTGTTATAAGCGCAAACAACACCGCGAGAATTATGCTGATAATGAACTTGGGAATGAGCATTCCGAAAACCAGTTCGTAGGAATAGTATTTGAATATAATGCTATCCGTATAAAGAGCAAGGGTATTAAGAGCGGTTGTCAAAACTCCGCATATAATGGTTGCTATTATAAGACCAAAGGTCTTGGGATTATAATCCTTGCTTTTGGAATACAGACCGATAATAAGACCTCGCACGACAACGGGCAGCATCCAAAGGGCGGTTGTGGGGGTGATACCATAGCCTGAGAAGAAAAGCTGGTAGATAAGAGAGCCAATAAAGCCTATCAAACTACCGTGGACGGGGCCAAAAAGGACGCCGCCAACAATAATGGGAAAGGCATCAAGAGTGAACTTATAGCCCAGGCTTCTAATAGCTACGGAATTAAGCACAACATACATGGCAACCAAAACGGCATCAACGGCCATCATACGTACTGACAAATACTTTTTTTTCATAAAAAAACTCCTTTCGCAACAGTTGCCACGAAAGGAGCTAAAAATAATACTCCGGTATAGGTGGCAGCGGATGCGGGAAAAGCATCGCGCACCGATTTTAATCGGCACTTCGTTCTGAGACAACTCCCATCCTCAGACACTTGACGCGCAGTTCCCTACTCTGTCCTAAATATTTACACTATAATATTAACACATTTTTCAGCTTTTGTCACCATATTTCTCAGCGGCTTCGACAGTATGTTTCAAAAGCACAGCTGTGGTAACTGCTCCAACTCCACCGGGAACGGGGGTAATGGCAGAAACTATGCCCTCTGCAGCGGAAAAATCCACGTCTCCGCACATTTTGCCCTCGGCATTGAAGTTGATGCCAACATCGATGACAGTTTGTCCCCGGCGGAAATATTCTTTTCCAAGAGCAGCTGCTTTACCCACGGCGGCAACAATAATATCTGCGTCCTGAGCAATTTTCTCAGGCTCTGCGCTGCGGCTATGGCAGATAGTAACAGTTGCGTTCTGCTCCATCAAAAGCATGGCGGCGGGTTTGCCTATAACAAGGCTGCGTCCAAAAACGGCGGCTTTTTTGCCTGCCATTTCTACGCCATAAAACTTCAAAATCTCCATAACAGCATCTGCTGTGCAGGGGCAAAAACCAACTCCAGAGCCGGTATAAACAGCGGCAGCGGAAGAAGATGTGACGCCGTCTACATCCTTATGAGGGGCAATGGCCTCTCTAACCTTCTTCTCATTTATATGAGCGGGCAAGGGCATAAAAACAAGTATGCCATGAATGGATTTATCGCCATTGAGGCGCTCAATCTCATTTATAAGCTCATTTTCGTCCATATCCTCGGGAAGGAGAATTCTCTCAGCTTTAACCCCAAGAGCCTCGCAGCGCTTCAGTATTCCCTTCTCATAGGCAATATCATCGCCGCGATTGCCAAGACGGACAATGGCGAGGCAAGGCTCAGTGCCTTTTGCTTTGAGAAAATTGCATTTTTCAATTGTTTTTTCGTTTAGAGCAGCGGCAACGGCTGCACCCTTCAAAATATTTGCGCTCATGCAAGTCTCTCCCAAACCTTTTTGTATGTTTCCTCAGCAATTACCCAATGCTCATTCATGAGTTTTTCAACTTCTGCGTTAAGAGCATCGGCATATTCCCTATCCTTCATAAGCTTAGTATTAACGCGAACATTCATAGCCGCGCCATACATGGCCGCCCAAAGCATAACTGCGCCTGTTCCCACATCGGAAATAGCCAGCTGAGAGCCAATAAGTTCAAGGCGCTGATGAATAATAATGCCGCGGCAGGCAAGACGAAGCATTTCCATGGGAGGCTGGGCTGCTATGCGCAGGCAGCGCTCCAATTCTTCCTCTCTGCCGGGAGCATCCTTAGGGATAGAGTAAGCCTTAGACAAGGGCAAAAAGGCCTCTGCATCCTCATTTACGAGCTCTTCAAGGCGAAGACGCATGGTCTCAAGCTCAGAGAGAATTTCGTTAAGCTCAGCTTCAAACCGGGCATACTTTTTCTTGCCCACTGTGAGATTAATAACCATGCTGCCCAAGGCCGCGCCAAGGCTGGCAGCAAGGGCGCTTGCTCCTCCGCCTCCGGGCGCGGGAGCCTTGGAAGCAAGGAGAGCGTTAAACTCAGATATTTTCTTTTTATTCATATATAAACGCCTCCCCATTTATTAAAAACCGGAGGAACGAGTTCCTCCGGTTTGGAGTTAATTTACTTGGTGCCGAAAATTCTGTCGCCTGCATCACC